>JBEAPS010000413.1:0-4047 GCA_041164285.1 Pseudomonadota bacterium | reverse complement strand
ACAGGAGTGTCTTGAACCACAATGACGTTGGTAAGATCAAAAGGAACCTTGAGATTCGGCTTCATGCGCGCTGCCTCTGCAGCACATCCGCACATCACCATCAACTGCCACAAACGGAGGTTTTTGAGATAAATCTCATTAAACTCACGTCCTTTTACTAGAGACTGTCCAATAAAAATTGTGTGTTCAACCGACTCATTGCAATGTTTTTCAAAATAGTGAGGAAAGATTTTTTGAGCATTGTTTTGTTGTGATTTAAGGTAGTTTGACAAAGTTGAGGTCACCTCGACCACGCTTGCATCGAACTCGCGGCGGCGCAGGTAAACCGTGCGCGATTTCTCGTCGAGTTGTTTCCAATAAGCATTTATCTTTTGAATCAGATTGAGGTTCCAACCACGGACGTGATTAAACACAGGCTCAACCTCAGATGCAAGGAATTTACTTGCAGCAGTTTCATCAGCCGATGTGAGCTGCTCAGTGATCCGGCTATCGAGTTTTTCCAATCGGAAGCACAATTCCCGAAGGAATGGCATCGGTCGGTTTTCGTACGCCATTTGTAAAACTTCGAGTGCGAGGCCGATTTGAGTACGAAGGTCATCCTGAACAGCCTTCGAACGTAGCTCTCCAGCATTTCTAATGGTTGTCAGACCGTACAAAGGGTAGACGTCTTGGAAATAGATATTTTTCATCTCCAAGCCTTTGTTTGCCTCAGCACGCTCGGAAGCCATCTGTGCTTCCTCATGAAAACGCCACTCAACTGTTGGATGAATTGCGGTGCATTGTTCTGAAATAATCGATTGAACAGCCTGCTTTACGTCGTCGATACGACGCTTTCCTGCAAGGCAAAGTAACGGCATAAGGTCTGCAATTTTTTCGACCACACCCTCGTTTAAATCGTCTTTTTTGGGCGATGTTATATCGAAAAAGCCAATATGCTGGTCGTCGAAAAATAGTGGAAAAACAGCCAACGAACGAACACCTTGGTTGAGCAGATCCGACTCAACCTTAGAACGATCCGCTGTTGCTGCGAGATCCAACGTAACAAAGCCACGCTGCTGAGTGCGTGCTTGCTCGAGCATATCGTTCTGAACAGAGAACAGGCTTCCTTGTAAATCATCGCGGCCATAGCGTTCAACCGCAACAGCTTCGTTGCCTTTGCGCTCTGGTCCACCTGTTATAAAAGCACGAGATAGAAAACCACCCACGCTTGTGCTCATCCCAACGCCAATGTGCGGACGACGCAGTACTTGGCGCATAGCAGCTTCAATCTTACCAAGCATCACAGCTGGATCAACTGAATCTCTTTCAATTAAGGTCTTCTGGATATCATAAAATGCATTCTGCTCAGTTATTTCGGTTGAACGATAGAATGCAAACCCGTGAAACTCAAACCAGTTTGCAGGCATCAGTTCACGCCACTTCTCAATGTCATTCACATCTGAGAGCAGCTCGCGTTTGATCTTTTCATCAAGAATCTTTGGACCACCTACGTTGACCACATCACAGAAACTTGGTTCAAGCGTGACACTATGCGACCGTGGCAAAGTAGTATTTTTGTCCTGTGTTGAGAACACAACCGGACGTGTGCCCATCTCAATTTCAATTCCATAAAGCCTGCGAAGAATTGTTGAATAAGCAAGCTTAATTCTCTGATTGAGCCATGCTTCTTCGCCAATTTGGCAGCTCGCTGAAAAGCGACCATTCTTATCAAAGAAAGACTCAAAAAATGTTTCCGACACCATAATGGGCTGTACGTGAAATGGCAGCACTGCACCACTGCTCTCAGGGTTTTTGAATCCCGATGACCAAAGAATACTCATCATCACTTTAAGAAGCGACTCATGAGTTTGAATCACCTTAGGGTCGGTGATGGGTTGTGCCAGTTCAGGAGCTCGCTCGAGGCGGCGCATCACATCGGAAGCAATCTTGGAAACAGTTGGCTCTTGAGATGCAACGAGGCCAGCCCAATAACGCACAAGCGGCCCCATACTAAGAACACATTTGAACGGAAATTCTTTAGTATCCTGCATGACACGAAGATGTGGAACCAGTCGAGGACCTTGGCCTTGAAACATTTTAATTACCCCTCAATCGCAATAACTGTGCAGTGAAGACTCTCAATATCGTGCTTTATTTTTCGGCAGACCTATCAGCTCATTTAGGACCTCTGTCATGGTACTGACGAGGAATTATTTACCGCATCCAGAAACAACGAGAGCAGAGAGCACAAAGCCCTCTTGGCGCTGACCATCAGGGCAGACTGTCTTTACACGGCTCCAGTTTTTTTCCTGAGAGACTAACTCTAATTGCGTGCCCTGCCCGATTTGGCAAAGTAACTCTCCACGTGGCCGACTCCGTAGGTTTAAAGAAACAGATGAAGCCATTTTAAGTGAATTGCAACTTGAGATGCTTGGTGCGGGTGGCAACTCAATCGGCTGAATAGGATGCATCACACTCCGTGATCGAAAGGGCATCACTGCTCCTTGCCCATCGGTCATGACCGATTGGAATTCTTTTATCTCCTTAAGAATCTCCGGCACGATGATCGCAGTTAAAACAGATTGAGAAGGATCCAATTCAACCAACTCAGGAACTTCTATCCTAATGTCACTCAGATTTCCTTGGGCGTCATAACTCGGAGACAGCCATGGGGTCGACATCCATTTGCGAGGGAAACCAGCTTGATACCAACCAAGTGGAATCATGTGTTTTCGCCAGAGTCGATTTTCAGGTCGATACGAGTTGTTGTGCCACAAATAAGTCACGTGCGAATTGTCCACATGACCCACAACACTCAATGGGAGCTCTCCAAGCTCGCCTTCGCACTCTTTGCTGATGCAACCACTGATGAGAGTACCAACTGGCAGTGCACCTTCGAAATGATCCCTCAAAAGGCGGGCAGCTGTTCTGCTATTTTTCGGAAACTGTATGACCATCCCACCTCGGCGTTTCACGGCCTCAATCAAACCCGACGCCAATGGTGAACTATATTGAGTGAGTCCGGCCATTTCAAAGACTCTAGAAATGTTGTTGGCACTCTGTAGAGGCTGAGCATAAAGATTTGCATTTGCTTCCTGTTGATATTCCCATAATTGCGACGCTGCAAATATTTTCTCACCAGTGGGTGTGATTCGCTCAAAGCGGAAATCAGATAAGAGCTTCTGCCTATCATAATTAATGAGATTTACCTCATCAAGCTCAACGTCTAGGGTTTCACTTTCGTTAAACGCGCGCTTTTGGCAGGCAGTCATGAAGTGCAATAGAGAAGAAATCAGAAAACATAAAATACTCAGCAATCGAATCATCTTTCAACCTCCCGACTGCATTGGGGCGGAAAGGTACGAAAAGCTTTACGAGTCATCTGTACCATAGTCATGCTGCCGGACTTGTTGACGCAGCGTCGGCAGGCTGTGCCGAAACGAGCGCCTCTTCATTGCTCTCTGAACGCACTTGCCCGCTCGCAGGCCAGCGCACAATCAACATTGTCACATCGTCCGCATACTCCTCGTCCTGCCAAATGGCTTTTGCTTCGTCCATGATCTGACTGCAAATATCTCCAACGTGTTTCTGGCTCGCAAGAATGTCATAGAATCTGCGCTTTGCCAGCATCTCGTTCTTTGGACCGTGGTTCTCCAAAAGACCATCGGTGAACAAGGCAAACAGATCTCCTTCATCGAGTTGAATTTTCTTCACAGTGATTGTTCTGTCGAGCGACACACCAAGAGGATTCCCAGTAGAAGTTTGTGGTGAGATCTTCTTTGTTTTCGTGCGGTACCATAGCAGTGGTGTATGGCCTGCACTTGCATAATACAGCTCACCTGTTTCTGTGTTGAGTGTCACGAGGCACATCGTCATCAGGCGCGCAGATTTACCGACACTCAGAATTGCTCGGTTCAGAATAGCTGCCATAAACTGAAGTCGATCGGTTTCTCCCATCGATTCGCTCGCACGCAACGTTTCCATCACAGCCTGAGCACCCATGAAACTTCCGTAGGCCACTCCCGTCATGATCGCTGCCGGAACCCCATGGCCTGTCACGTCGCCCAC
>JBEAPS010000412.1:0-3523 GCA_041164285.1 Pseudomonadota bacterium | reverse complement strand
AAGAGATTGACGCTAAGGATGTAAAAAACAAAAATGGAAAAATTTTCATCTAGGTGGTCCTCCTAATAAGACAAGCGACTCGCCTGCTCTGCCGTTATCAGCAATTTTGTTGCCAATGACTGGGTGGATTTTTGTCGGTGATTTCAGACTATTCCTCGACACGCTGGAACTTTAAAATCTGTAAATTGATTTTTCAATTTGCATATTTTTAGACATTTTTCCGATTTCTGGTGTATAATTCTCGTTATTCAGGTCGCTTGCAATTTCCCGGCGCAAACCGGCACATCAAATCCCGGCACGAGGTCGGTCCAGTTTAGTGGCTCGTGACTTCCGTCTGTACACATGACATTATCAGTGCTTCGTGTGCAGTGGCATCACCGACCAAAGCAAAAGTGGGGTTCAGAGGGATAGCTGAGGAGGCTTTTTCGGAAGGATTCAACGCGCAATGGGCTTAATTCGGCCTAGACCCATATACAACCGGAGAGGCTTGATGACGTGGCACAACCGAAGCACTCCGAAGCGAGGAAAACACTTTCGTCCTAGACCCGGAGGTTCTCTCATGGTTAAGATTTGGAGAGGCCGGACGAACCAAACGAGACGGAAGCGTATCAACGGTAACACTTATGACCCGTGCAACTCGGGTGCTACTCGAAGCTCTTTGGTCTTTATGCAGAAGATGTTTTGTTATTTCATGATTTTATTGGGTCTCGTTTGAGTTTTCTTCTCGAGCAACCGAAACCTACAGTAGCGGTCAGGATGGTCTGACCTTGATATTTTTGAGGGAATTTCAATGAAACATACGTTCGCTGCGTTTTTGTCTTTGGGTACTTTGTTTGCTGGCTGTTCTGTTGAATCGCAGAATGCAAACGTCAGTTCTCAAGAAAGTGTAGCACCTGTGTATTCTGAAGAGCAACCAGTTATGACTTTGTTTGGTTTGGGCAACCATCGCTGTACGCTCAGTTACAGAGAAGTAGTCAAAAATGGCTCAAGGTTCGATTATGCCAGTGGTGTCTTGAAGTCTAAAATTGGTACTGGCGAAGGACTAGGTGGTGGTTGTGCTCAACTTTGCACGGATCGGCTAGACGCAATCAATAAACAACTCATTGCGCAAGGGAAGAATGCGCTTCTTCAATCTTGTGAATTCAGCGTAATTCTGAGTTCAGCAGCAGTAAAAGGCGTTGTCGATGGCTATGACGCTGAAACACGCAAAGTTAACGGTTGGGCATGCAAATATGGAAATCAGCAGTCCATAGATGTTCATCTTTATTTGGGAGGCCCTGCTGGACAAGGCTTGTATGTTACGGCCGCCACTGCAAACCTTCCCACTGAAGGAAATGTCAGCGGCGCATGTTCAACAAATGGGGTTCCACACCGATTTGCAATTCCTATTTCAGCTGAGGTTGCGAGAATCTTTAGGGGTAAACCAATTTTTGTTCATGCGATTGATCCCGTAGTTGGTCAAGGAAACTACGCAATTGCAAAGTCGGGTGCCCACCTGGTGAAGTAGCTTCTGTTTTTCCAGAACTGTGGCTTACAAAGCATAGTGGAGCTGACAGGGTCTAGGCGAAATTAAGCCGATCGTACATCAAGTACTTTCATGAAAAATCGCCCCCGTCAGCCTACTGAACACCAGTGCCCCACTTTGCCGTCATTTGGAACAACACTTTTTTTCTCAATTTCGCTTCGTCGTGAGTTCATATTCACAAATGCCCCCGCATCCCGAGGTGCAGGGGGTTAACTACACCTTGTTGCATAAGTGATACCTCTTTAGAGTAGCGTACTGCGACAAATATGCTAGAAGAATGCTATTGCCTATTGAAGCACGGATGTCGCCAATTGAGATTGCGAAAGAGCTATTTGATGCCCGCTTTAGCGGATCGGAAGTTCTGTTTATGGCTGGCAGTTTTCGTCGAAATGAATCAACTGAGACGTCAGATATCGATTTGGTTGTCGTCTATGAAAAGTTGCCAAACGCACACCATCAAGGGCAATGACATGAAAGTGGATATTTAGGTTCGCTGCACTGCCGAATCTCTGGATGAAGACCACGAGATTAGAGAGGCCGTTTTCGATACCTGCGGCCTGCTGGAGATGTGCCGTGAGTTCGGCACACACTTTCTCGCAAACTTTTGCGCGGAGTGATTTTGAGCGCGCCATCCAAGTCGCAATTGAACCGGAAATGTGATGACAAACTGTCTCACAGGCACAAGAAGCAGAAGCTCACCAACGAGATTTTTTGAGATTTTTTACCTTGGCTGCGGCAGGCGTTGCAGAGTTTTCCAGACTGCCATCCTCAAGATAATGCCCCGTCCACCATCGCAACCACACTGCGTGCGCTACGGTTGGCCCGACCAAAAACAGCCGGCTCCTCTACATCCAAAAAAACTACCCCCCTACGCCTCAGATTGAGCTGGAATCTGATGAGGTTGACCGAAGAAGATGGAAAATTGAGGAAAAATACGGACACCGACCTATGCAAAAGTGGGGTTTAGAGGGCTCGCTGAGATGGCTTCTTTCGGAACGATTCAACGCGCAATGGGCCTAATTCGGCCTAGACCCTTATCCGGAGAAATCTCGGACGGTGATGCTGGATCTTGTTCTGCCTCAATGATTCGCTTGGGTTTGTCAGGTAAATATCTCCGATGCGGCGGTGCCGAACCCTTCGGAAGAAGTCGTCCAAGAGATAGAGCAACGGGCCACAGAAGAGCGGGAAGCCATTCTCTTTAGTGAACTGACGTCCGAGGGGCGTTGGTACTATGCCTTTCCCGGAAGTCAACTCTGGGTGTCGATTGCCGGACTCATGGGCTGCGCTTTTTTCCTCATATCAAGCTCACAGGTCAACTTTGCCAACGCCAATGAGGTCATGGCCATGGCGTTGTCATTCTTTTTCATGGTGCTGCTGCCTTCGATTTTGTTGGCTGTTATTCAGCTCACCGGAATCAAAAGGATCATGGTGGGGCTGGCCGGATTGCGGGTTTGCACCCGTTTTCGGGAACAAACCTATCAATGGGATCAGCTCAAAAGTGCAGTGATTGAATTTGATCCGGACCCAAGGGTTGATTTTTTGAGATTGAAACTCTTCGGCCACGGAGAAAGCAAAGAGCCGCTTTTGAACCTTGATATCTCTCGGAGTAAGTGTGTTGTCCGTGCACGTCGGCATTTCTTGAAGAACATTGTGAATCATGTAGACAACGTGTGCTACATCTCTCGCCCCGAAAGCTACAACCCAGGGACATCGCTCCAGCCGATCAATCCGCCGTTGAAAATTCAGACAGTTCCGTACGGCCACCTCGGGCGGGTTGAGATTTGAAATTGGCAAAAATTTGCCAATTTCACTTGTTGAGGCTCAGGGTCGTCTGGCACAGTCGAGAACCCAACAAAAACCGGAGCGACAATGGCAACCGAGAACCTGACAGTTTTCACCTTGGTGAACTTCATCAAAGACGCGCGGATTGAGGACTCTCAGAGCCTGCTGAGCTCATTGTTGACTCCTGCGGAAATCGATGTGCTGGTGCAGCGCCTG
>JBEAPS010000411.1:0-9718 GCA_041164285.1 Pseudomonadota bacterium | reverse complement strand
TCATGGCGGAACAGTCAACAAACTGAGATGAAGAGCATTCTCATCGGCTTTCAACAGATTGAACAGCAATCGAACGATTGTAGAGTAAGTGGCGATGCTCTTTCCAAGGATCTTGCCCTTCACGTTGCAGAACATACTGAGCTCAAGCAAGCGGCAAATCGCACTCAGCAGGATTACGAAGCCGCTGTGGCTCAAAAAAATAGTTCGCAGCCAGCTCTGACTCGGGCTCGCGCACTTGAAGCCCAAAGAGAGAGTCTTAAGAAGCAATCAGTCGTTTTGAGGGAAAATCTGCTCAAACAGTCTAAACTCTTCTCTGAATCCTTGGAAAAACTTGATCTTCTAACTAAAAAGTCAACAAGTGAGGCCGAGGAGCTCGAACGGTTAAATGAGTGGGTCGGCAATAATCCTCGCATTAAGCAACTCGCGGAAGATTGGACTGCCTATGATGAATTGATGAGTAGGGCTTCCAGTCTTGCTTCCGCTCAACTGGAAGCTACAGAACTGAAGCTGACAGCTGAAAATGCCTGCAAACAATTTCTACAGCAGCAGGAAAAAACTCAACTAAGGCTCAGTGCTGCCTCATCTGATCGTGCGCAACGAATAGAGAAGATTGAAGAATTAAAGCGATTGGCCTCGAAACAAGACTTGTCATCGTTGTTGTTGCACGTCACTGAGTTGGAAGAAACAAAACGTGCATTAGAGAAATTGAATGATACTGCTCAGGCTTTGTCGCAGGTCAAAACGTCTTTGAGTGGCATTCGCGACGCGTATGATAAGGATCGCAGCCTTCTCGAAGGTACGCTGATTCAGCTGAACGAATTCGTAAAGAAAATTGAAAAAAAGAAAGAGGAGCAGTTGGTTGCACTCAGGTATAAGGAGAGGATCGAGCGCAGTGTTTCTGAAAATGCAAAATCGATGCGCGCATTGCTCCAGTCAGGAGCAGCATGTCCCGTTTGTGGTTCATTAGAACATCCTTATGCACACACTGAGCAACAACCACTGAAAGAGTTGGCCAAAGAGGCGCAGCTAGAGTTTGATGCTGCATGCCGTGCAGTAGAGAACATGCAGAGTGAGAGTGCTGCTCTCAAGGCTGATTCAGCGAGGCTTCAAGCAAACATAGGGCATCACAGGCAGCAACTGATTGAACTTGAAAACAGAGAAAAAGAATTGAGTTCGCTCATTTTACAATTGAGTTCCACAGCAGGGCTGCTCACGCATAACCCACAAAAGGAACTGGACGCGCGCTTGACTGAGATCGGTACGTCACTCTTCACTGCGAAAGAGGCGTTGAAATCGGGAGAAAAGATTCATTCCGAGTTACGTCAGTTGTCTCAGCAACATGAGCAAATGGAACTCGATTGGGAAAAGAATAATCAAGAACTCAATAGATTGTCTCAAGAGATTCGTGTTTATCAAGAGAAGTTAACGCATGTTCAAAGGGAAATCGACCGAATTGATGGGGAGCTCCGTCACCTTTTTCTGCGGCTCGATGTTATTGGCTTTGATGAGAATTGGCGTGCAAGATTTTTGAATAATCCTAACGACTACAGAGAAAAATCGCGAAAAGATGTTGCCATGTGGTTCAATAAACAAACAGAGATTGATCGTCTTGTGAGTCTCACTTTGGAATTGAAGAACCAGATGGAGGTGCTCGATTTTGGATTAGCAGAGAAAAAAGAGACAATCAGAGATCTGGAAAGTCAGTTGTCTCGTTTGGACCTCGAAATTGAAAATATAACGAATGAATTAAATTCTGTTTTGGGAAATGTTTCTGCTTCAGAGTTTGAAAGCAAATTGACTTTAATGGTGACTTCGAAAGAACAAGAGCGTGATGTGGCTCAGCGCCGCCATCAAGATCACAGTATTCTTCTGACCCGACTCGATACGCAGCGTGCAGCTATTGAGGCGCGGCAAAAAGAGCTGGCAGCTGAACAAGAAAAAGTGACATTCCGTTTGAAGCAACTCGCACTGTCTATTGGGGCTGTTTGGGAGCAGGAGCCACTCCAAAATTGGTTGTCTCATTTGGAACCCCAGCTGGAGCACGAACTTGGGTTTGAGGTGAAATTGAGGGGCACTTTGGAAGCAGATGAGCAGGCTCAAAAACAGTCTGCTTCTCTCTCGGAAAATGTCCGTAATATTGATTATGAACTTGGGCGCTGGCGCGAACTTTCTGAGTTGGTTGGTTGCTCCACCGGTGCAAAGTTTCGTAAGGAGGCACACAGACTCACGCTAGAAGTTCTTCTCATTCATGCAAACTTTCATTTGGAATCTTTTGCTCGAAGATATCAGTTACGCATTCCCTCGGAGGGGCAGGGGCTGTTACTCGAAGATTTCGATGCTGGTGGGGAGTTGCGCTCAGTCTATTCGCTTTCCGGTGGTGAGTCATTTCTGGTTTCCTTGGCTCTGGCTATGGGGTTGGCATCGCTCTCAGCGGAGCAGATTCCTGTTGAATCGCTATTCATAGATGAAGGCTTTGGAAGCCTTGACAGTGAGTCACTTAAGGTGGCTCTCGATGCTCTCGATGCATTGCAAGCTCATGGAAGAAAAGTTGGCGTGATTTCTCACGTTCCTGAAATGGCGGATCGCATTGGAGTTCATATTGAAGTGAAACCCGAGGGAATGGGAAGAAGCCGAGTTTTGGTTCCCCAAATACACTCACTTTGAGAGGTCAAAAACCGCGTGTCGCTCACATTTCCTGCTCAGATTCACGCGTGGTCCCGCTGTCAGCACAGACCCAGCGTCAGTAAAATTCGCATTGCGCATTCAAATATCAAGTGTTGTTGTGGTTTCGGCGTATCAGACTAACCTTTGTAGCAATTGCGGGAGTCCATTGAATGCCTCCGTGAGTTTGCTGGGTGAAGTTCCGCCTCCACGTGCAAAATCTGGCCGACCACCTCCCTTGCCGTCCACTTTCTCTGACAACTGTTTGATGATGTTTCCTGCACTCAAGTTTTTGTGAGCCTTCGCAACTTCCGGTTTCACGGCGGCTAAAAGCATTGCTTTTGAGTCAATGTTTGCTCCCACTACGACAACTTCAATTCCCTTCTCTTTGAGTCGGTCAGCATAAAGCTCAAGTTCAGAGCTGCTGGCAACATCCAGAAGCGAAGAAATTGCTCGCACACCTGGAGCGACTTCAATGCTATTTTTAACAAGTTGTTCAATGGTAGCATTCGCAAGTTTTGACTGTGCCGCAGCAAGCAATCTCTCAGTTTCTTTCATATTCTCACGCAATGTTCGAACTCGGTCGCTGATGTCGGCTTCCGAGCATTTCAGCGCGTCGGCGAGAGATGAGACGTTGTGTTTAAGCGAATGAATGTATTCGAGCACTCCGGTTCCGGTGATTGCTTCAATGCGCCGCACGCCGCTTGTCACAGAACCTTCAGACAATATTCGAAATGAACCAATGCTGCCGGTGGCAGGCACGTGTGTACCACCACACAGTTCCATTGAGAAGCCTGGAACTTCCAAAACGCGGACTGCGTCGTCGTATTTTTCGTCGAAAATAGCCATCGCACCCATGGCCTTGGCGGCATCGAGGCCGACGTTTTCATGGGTTTTTACAGGGCTGTTTTTGAGGATTTCTTCATTCACAATGGATTCAATGTGCGTGAGCTGTTCGCGCGTAGCTGCTTTTGGGTAGGAAAAGTCGAAGCGCAAACCGTCGGGACCCACGTAGGAACCCGCCTGCCGGACAGCATCCCCTAGAACCACTTGCAACGCCTTGTGAAGGAGGTGCGTGGCAGTGTGATTGCGCATTGTTGCTATGCGATTTTTCATGTCGACGAGAGCAACAATGTCTTTCTTGAACATATTTTTGAGAGTCTCGGTGGGCAAAGGCTCATGTTCGTCACTGCTCCACTCGGCGTGCCTGAGCAAATGTACGATTGCAGCCGCAGACTTGCGAACGTCGACAACCTCAAATTCAATCTCATTGCCTTCATCTGTTGTGCTCTGAATCCAACCTTGGTCAGCCACCTGTCCTCCACCCTCAGGGTAGAAGGGAGTGTGAGAGAGCCACAATTCAAAATATTTGTTTTTAAGCTGGCGAACCCGCGCAATTTGGTTTTTTGCAATGGCAACCGCATGAACACTGCGTTCTTTGTCTTTTGAGGTGGGCTGGAAGGCACCATAACCGCTGAAGGTCTTGAGATCGTTTTGACCTATTTCATTGAGTTCAACCCAAGGAGAGTCGTCTTGATCAAATTTATAAAATTTCGCATCTGCTCGGCTTTTCTCTTTTTGTGCCTGCATGCAGCGCAAAAATCCGTCAAGGTCAGCAGTCAGAGCTGATTCTTCGCATAGAACTCTTGTGAGGTCTGAAGGAAAACCGAATGTATCGTGGAGTATAAAAACGTCTTCTCCAGATAGATAATTGCGTCCTTGAGCTTTCGCTTCATTCACGAAGGACTGGAATTTTGAAAGCCCACTTTCAAGAGTAGCTACAAATCGAGCTTCTTCGTTGCGGATGAGATCTTGAATACGTTTTTCTTGCTGAGCGATTTCTGGAAAAAACTCACCGAACTCTTGCACAACTGATGGGATAATATCTGCTAAAAATGACTGTCCCTTGGGCAGAGCAGGGTTGAGTCGGTGCGCATGACGCACAGCACGGCGCAAAACTCGACGCAGCACGTATCCTCGACCTTCAGCACTGAAATTAGCTCCATCAGCGAGTGTGAAGCAAAGTGTTCTGATGTGATCACACACAACGTTGAGACTCTCTTTCTCATTTGCTGTTCGAGCTGATTGAATGCCGGCACGTTTTAAAATGGCCTCACGAATGCCTTCAAATGAATCTATTTCAAAAGCTGATGGCTTACCTTGGAGGAGGGCTGTCACACGTTCAAGTCCAGAGCCTGTGTCGACGCTTTTGAACGGCAGCTCTTCGAGCGTGCCATCTTCCTTACGTTCGTACTGCATAAACACAAGGTTCCAGAACTCGAGGTATCGATCGCAGTCGCAGCCTGGGCCCGCTTTGCAATCAAATCCTTTCACCTCACATTTGCCCAGTTCTGGGCCTTGATCTAGGTAAAGCTCGGAGCAGGGACCGCAGGGGCCAGTGGGTCCCATGGTCCAGAAGTTGTCTTT
The DNA here is from genome assembly GCA_041164285.1 of Pseudomonadota bacterium. Lineage (GTDB taxonomy): Bacteria > Bdellovibrionota_B > Oligoflexia > Silvanigrellales > Silvanigrellaceae > RFOM01. The sequence continues at coordinate 4,630 of JBEAPS010000411.1, read as the reverse complement.
GTCACCCAGAGCAACAATTCGCTCTTTGGGCATGCCCGCTTTTTGCCAGAGTGCAGCGGCTTCGCTATCGGAATCGTGCACGCTGACCCACAGTTTTTCCATGGGGAACTTGTACACTTCATTGACGAGCTCAAAGGCCCAGTTAATAGCCTCTTCTTTGTAATAGTCTCCAAATGACCAGCTGCCGAGCATTTCAAACATGGTGCAGTGACGGCCGTCTTTGCCAACATCGTCGAGATCACCAATTCTGATGCATTTTTGTGAGTTCGTCGCCCTTGTATATGGGCGCTTTTCTATTCCTGTGAGTGCATCTTTGAATTGTGCCATTCCGGCAATCGTAAATAGGATAGTTTTGTCACCTACAGGAATCGTTGAACTGCTTGGTACAAATGTGTGTTGTTTGTTCTTAAAAAACTCGATGAATTTCTGGCGAACCTCGCGGCTTTTCATTTGCACTCCAATTAAGCAATTTTTATTCGATTGTCCTGAAATGACTGAGGAGCAACGGGCGAGTATTGCAAACAGATTGCGCACTGGTCAACGGTCTCACGCGGGTTGCGTCTGAAATTTATTCCGGCTACCTTTTTGACTCGATACCAAGCGTCTTATTTTGTCTCTAAATTTTCGATGAGGAGAATCGTTATGGCATTCACCCTACCAGCTTTGCCCTATGCAATTGATGCACTGGCACCCCATATTTCAAAGGAAACCCTTGAATTTCATCACGGCAAACACCACAACGCCTACGTGACCAAGCTCAATGAGTTGGTACCTGGTACTAAGTTTGAACATGCGACCCTTGAAGAGATCATTCTCGGAGCAGAGGGAGCGGTCTATAACCAGGCAGCGCAGATCTGGAACCATACCTTTTTTTGGAACTGCCTTAAGCCAAATGGCGGCGGTCAACCCACAGGTGAGTTGCTCAAGGCAATAGAGGCCACTTGGGGCTCCTTCGAAAAGTTCAAGGAAGAGTACACCGCAAAAACTGTCGGTATCTTTGGATCCGGATGGTCATTTCTTGCAAAAGACAAGTCGGGCAAACTCGTGATCACTCAAGAAGGTGCTGCGGGCAATCCTATGAAGCAGGGCATGCGCCCGCTACTCACGTGCGATGTATGGGAGCATGCCTACTACATTGACTTCCGCAACCGACGTCCAGACTATGTTGCTGCGTTCTGGAACCTTGTAAACTGGGATTTCGTTGCAAAGAATTTCGTAGGTTGATGGATTCCACAACTTGTTCTGTTTTTTGCTTTAGAAGAGAGAGTCCTTTTGGGCTCTCTCTTTCTGTATTTGGACCCAAGTCATGTCGGCTGACCGTAGTAGGTTGAGCCTTGCACGACTGTCAGCTCAGTAATCAGCGTCGCGATGGAGACTTTCAAGGCACAATCTGCTCCAATAGGATTTTCGTTACGTTGCCGTCGATAGTCCTTGAAATCACTTTAAAGACCGTGCCAGGAGCAAACAATACTTCGGCCTCATTTTCGAATGATGAAAGTTGATCAATCATTCGTCCCGTTTTCGATTTGATTACAAAAAGGGTATTTCCACCAAATTTCTCTCCAAAATTTCTGGTTGTGCTTGTAAATCCAAACTCCGTTACACGCGCTCCCGTTCGATACATGGCTGAAAGTTCTTTGGTCAAATTGGTACCGCGATACACTGTTCCAACGAAGGCCTGATCGACCATTTTGCTCAAACCGGAACACGCAGCCTCGATGACGGGTTTAAATTTTTGTAAAGCGACTTCATCACCTGTGCGCAGAGCAGCATTGATGTCATAGTGTCCCATGCGCGTGTAAAAGTTGATTGAGCTTGCTTCGGCAAAATCAATTTTATCGAGGATCTTAAGCTTCCCAAGTCGCTCTCTCACAAAATTTATACTGTGCATTGTCCTCGTGCTGCTGGCTAGGAAAGTTTCCGCCGCATGAAGTGTTGCCTCACTCGCACGGTGCGTCACTAGGTTGAGGGGCTGCTGCCGTATGACGATAGGAGCGGCTGTGATTGCAGTTGGAACCACCTTCACTGCCCGTAGATTCGAAATTAAAGCTCGCGCTCCGAATGCAACTGGGCCTATTCCACCGGTTGCAATTGTTTCAATGATGAGATTTCCAACCTCTGAGTCCGGTGCTGGGCCTGCATCGATGCACCGACAGCCGCTTCCATCGCAAAAGTGTACGGCATATTCTGAGCATTTCCGGGGTGTGTTCTCTGGACATTTTGCTTTGGTGCGATAGTCCAAATTATTGGCCAAAGTCCACCAGCGTTGGTTTCCTGCGAGCGAGCCCCCACGCACGACAATTTTCATCAGGCGTGCGTCTTTGTCCTGATTGAGAATTGTCAATTCACGAATGACTGGAATTCCTTTTCCTACGTACTTTGCGTTCTTGTTCGCTTCTAAGTTGTCAATACTCTCGAATACAGGTGTGTTGACCTTGGTCACCATAAAGTGGCTCGGCCACACCGTGCATGCGGGTACGGCTTGACTCATGGCTTCGGTTTTTGGCTTGCAGCCTGGTGTAAGGAACCCGATTGTCAGAACAAGAAAAAGAAGGAAATTTTTCATTTTTTCCAATGAAAACTGACTCATTTCTCACTCCCATTCTGGGTTGAAGCCTATTCAACTAGCTGGGTATCGGATGGTTTGTTGTTTTTTTTATCATTAATTTAAAAATTAATTCTGAGCGAAGTGAATTTGAGCATATAACTAAAATAATTGGATTAATTGAATCTTTATTGGGTGCGATCGAAGTTTATTTACCGTGTCAGTTGATTTTCGTGAGAACAGACCGATTCACCACTCGAGTGAGTGAGGAGACCACGCAGCTATGCTCGTGCGCGATTTGATTGCTGAGGTGAATACAAACAGAGAAATGAAAGATGATGACTCTGTGGTCATTACAGATGTTCGTGGGTCAACTCAACTTGGACTCATTGGGCGTAGTCGAGAAGTCAATTTTGTCGGAGCAGCATGCATTTCTGCTGTACTAGACGCTTTTCCGAAGCGTTCCATCCCCTATGTTTTTGGTGGCGATGGTGCAACGTTTGTCGTGGCTGCAGACCTTTGCACAAAGGTGATTGAATTACTCAAGCAAGTCCGCTCAATGGCTAGAATACAGTTTGGGATAGATCTGCGTGTAGGACTTGTCACAGTCCGTGAGCTTCGTGATCATGGCACGGAGGTGCGAGTCAGCGAATGTTTTCGTGGTAACGCAACTTTTTATCAATTCATGGGAAGTGGCTTTTCTCTCGCAGATAGGCTGGTGAAAGAACGCTCTGATATTTCGCAGGTTGATGCATCTGAAAGCTTGGATTCCGTCAAATTGACGGGATTGTCGTGTCGACTTCAACCATTTCAATCTCTCAACGGACACATTGTGACTGTGGTGATTGAAAGTTTGCTCCCTGTGGTCGAGCAAGACATAATTTTTCATGAAATTCTTGCTCTGTTGAATGTCAGATTAAACTTAGAGAGCGTTCGGCCAATTCAACCCCAAAATATGCGACGGAAATGGATTTCAAGGTCCTTCTTTATTGAAGCCAAAGCTGCGTCAATGATGCAACCGTTTTTTCAGAGAATTCGCACCTATTGGGACTTCATGATTGCCATTTTTCTTACGAGTTTTGTATTTAAAATAAAGAAATACAGTCAAACAACGGGCAATGTTGAAGAGTATGAAAAAGCACTCATGAATCAGAATGACTGGATTAAAATTGGGGGTTTATTCACACTCATTCTCGATCTGAGCGCCGATGATAGTCAGTATCTTGAGTCTTTGCTTGAGAGTTATGAATCAAAGGGATTATTCATTTTTGGTTGTCATCGTTCATCCGAGGCAGTTATGTTGTGCCAAGTGGTTCCAAATGAGCCCACTCAGCACATACATTTTGTTGATGGATCTGATTGTGGTCTTGCAATGGCCGCGGCGGTATTGAAAAAGAAACGTGCTCAAGGCCTACAAAATTTCAGGCGAGACGAGCTCCCAAAGGCCTCCTGAGATAGGTGAGAGTCATTACAGCAAATCGACAAACTCAAGCCCTTTGGACTTGGGGGTGAGGTCTTTCTCCTGTAGCCAACGCTCATTGAACAAGCGGCTTAGGTAACGACCAGCGCCATCGCATAGAATTGTCACAATAGTTTTTCCCGGTCCAAGTTGCTTTGCGAGTTTTATTGCCCCAAGAACGTTCAGTGCCGCAGATGAGCCAAGGAAGAGTCCTTCTTTGTGCGCCAAGTAGTGAACCATTTCAATTATTGGTTTATCGTCTATCCTATAGGCGTCGTCTATTGGCGCGTTTTCAATGTTCTTTGTCACTCGCACTTGCCCTATACCTTCCGTAATTGAGCCTCCCATGACATCGTTCAAATCTTTATGCTTGAACCAGCCGTACATGGCTGCTCCGAAGGGATCGACGCACACTGTGCACACTTTCGTTGTTTGGCTTTTCAAATAGGTAGACACGCCTGCTAGGGTTCCGCCCGAACCAATAGCAGCTACAAACCCATCAATTTGTCCTCCAGTTTGTTCCCAAATTTCGGGACCCGTTGTCGCCATATGAAAGTCTCGATTGGCTGTGTTGTCGAATTGATTTGCCCAGTAGGCATTAGGGAGTTCTTCGGCAAGTCTTTTAG
>JBEAPS010000410.1:0-3654 GCA_041164285.1 Pseudomonadota bacterium | reverse complement strand
TCAGATATTCGCGTATATAAAATGGATTTCCTTGGGTGAGTAGATATGTCATTCGGCTGAGTTTAGTGACCTGTGTGCCTTTCTCGTCGAGAAGGTTCTCAACGAGCACATTTGATTCCTCTTCACTCAGTGGGCCTAACTGAACATGAGCCTGTGGTCCCTCATGTTGAAGAATTTTAATGTGAAGTGGATGTTCCTGATGCACCTCATTGCTGCGGTAAGATCCCAAAAGCAGCAGCTTTCCTAAGAGTCCTTTACGTGCTCTTGTTGAAATGATTTCAATGACAGATAAACTTTCGGGGTCTGACCACTGAAGATCATCGAGCACGAGAATGAGTGCAGAATCTCTTGAACCGAAATGGACGAGTAGGTCGACCAATGTCTCAAGAAACATCCTTGATTCATCTTCATATTCTTCGTTTTGCCAATCCTGCGTGAATGGAAAAATGGAACGGAGTGAAGTCAGCCGCTGAGTCACGAGGCGTAGCCTCGCTCCAATTGCATCTGCTGTATTGCGCGCCCAAGCCTTCAAATCGGACTCGGGCTCAAGTGCCATTTCTTTCATGTATCCATGGATAACAGAAAGTATGCCCGAGAGCGGTACATTTCGTTCAAATTCTGAAAATTTACCGATGAGTGTACGCACGCCGCTGCGAGAGGCGGTCAAGCCAACCTCGTAACAGAGCCTTGATTTACCAGCTCCAGAGGGAGCTCCAATAAAGGCACATCCACCACGACCCTCAAGTGAATCTGAAAGCTGCAAAAGCAACTTATCGAGTTCGGCCTTTCTCCCTACAAATATGCTTTGGTTGTTGAGCTCTCGATATTTGTCGCGTTTACCAAGTGCAAACTCCCGAATTTGACCTGTTTCGCGCAGCTGATCAATACATACTTTCAAGTCATAAGCTAAGCCACTTGCAGTTGAGTATCGCTCTTCAGGATTTTTTCGCAGTAGCTTTTGGACTATATCACTCAGCGGTCCCGGAATTTCAGGATTGATTTCACACAGCGGTGTTGCAACTTCATTGAGTATTTTTTCGAGCAAAGCTTTCGGCGTGTTTTCCTGAAACGGTGGATGACCGCAAGCAGCCTCGTACAGTGTGGCTCCCAATGAATAGAGGTCAGCTTGTTCATCTTTGGCTGCCTTGATAAATCCACTTCGTTCGGGTGCAAGATAAGGCAAGGTTGCCATCGCCCGCGTTGGCCGCGAGAGAAAATCGCCTTGATGAATGAGTGACGCTTGACCGAAATCCAAATACACGGGTTGGTTATGAGCCAAATCACGAAATCCAATGTTGCCGGGTTTAATATCACCGTGAGTCAGTCCACTGGTGTGAATTTGATCGAGTCCTGTGGCGAGCTCGTAGCCAAGTTTGAGCCAATTGAACACTCTCGAGAAATCATTGTATTGTGAGCGCATGGCGTCGTAAAGAGTTCCTCCTGGGAGGTACTCCTGAACAAGAATACTGAGGTCGTTGTCGTAAATGAGCTCGAAGGCCTGAATGACAGAGTCAATTTGCATTTGAGCCAGCGCTTCGATTTCTCGTTTAATGCGAGCATTTAGTTCGAGCACCGGCGCATCTGCAGAACTGACTTCAAAGTAAACCTTTAAGGCAACTTGATTGTTTGTTGAGGTGTTGTGGTGGTCTTTGGCCAGATAAACTTCACCGCTTCCTCCGACTCCCAAAAGAGACAAGATTTCAAAGCGACTGTTGTAAATGCGCTGTCCGACTCGTAATCGTTGCATTCGAACTCCCCCACTGTTCTTCGTTTTTCGGCTGAGATGTCGGGATGAATTGGGTAGAGATTGCCGAGCCAAAATGTGCACAAAGATTGATCAGCACGGTAACTTGACATCTTGAAAAAACAACAACAAGCTCCTGCAAAATTTACCGTGTTTCATTTGGAGAGGCTTATGAAATTATTAGGTTCTTTCGCGCTAGCTGCATTTTGCATTTCTCAAATGGCTCCCACAGAGGAAGCGTTCGCTGCATCTTCTAAAAAAATGAATACTCGCAGCTCTGATAGAGCTGGAGTTTTGGTTGCAATGGATGGCTCTGGGAGTTTGGGTTTAAGCTCAGCCTCGAGAAAAAACTATCTGGGTCTCAGGTTTTTTCCCTATTCAATTGTCAGCGTTGAAAGCCGCACCGGTAATCAAACAGTCGAGACACCCTCGAGTACCCTCACAACTGTGCCTAGGGAGCTGGAGTTCTCGGCAAATTTAGGCCAGTGGACACTTCGCCCTGAATTCGACTTGTCGAATCAAGGCTTATCATTTGTGTCTGTTGGTTATTTTTTGAATTCGCAGCTGGAAGTGGGAGGAGTCATCGCACTCGAGCGTGCCACGGCTGAAGATCAGAACAAAACCAAAACTGTGACTTCTCAGTGGCTTATTGGACCTCAGGCGGTCTACTATATGTCCCTTTCGGGGTTTGGGCTCGAGGCTTCAGGTCGTTTGTATTTAATCAGTGGGTCGCGTGAGTCAACGGCTGACAATAGGACAACCACAGGCGCAGATGTTTTCGGGTTCGGATTTGAAACAGGAGCGCGTCTCACAAGCGAACTGAATGATTCCATCGATTATACAGGCGGAATTACCTTGTCGTATCAGTCGACAACCGATGAGGCCGATAAAAACAATGAGAAGAAACTGACTAACTTAGAGTTTTCGATCATTCCAGCCGGTGTTCGCTTCAAGTTTTGAAGCGGAATACCACGATGAGCCACCCTGCGATCATGGCTACACCACCCACTGGCGTGATGGCGCCAAGCATTGGGATTTTCAGAAGGACCAGTAGATACAGGGACACTGAAAAAACCAGCGCACCTGTCATTAAAAGCTTGAGCGCAGCCCGTGGGCAGCCCCGGGAGACACTTTCGTTTTGCAGACTATGAGTGCAGTTGTATAAACTGAGTGCAAGTCCTGCGACGCCATGGACCATCAGGTAAAGAGTGGCTGTTTTCCAGGTTTCGAGTTGCTGTTCTGTGCGGATAGCTTTCAGAGCATGTGCACCAAAGGCTCCGAGGGCAACAGCGCATCCGGTCATGAGTGCAAATGCCTTGACGAACCATGTCTGCCTCAAGGTTTGATGTTGATTTTCTGAACTCATTTAGATCACCCGTTAAAAAATAATATAATTTTCTATTGAACAGTGCTTTGTGCCGTGTTTTTATAAAACATGCACACAGGAGATGTCTCACTCAATGCTACTATCCCGACTCTTGCATATCATCAACGATGCCGCGCTTCGTAATCAGATTCTCAGATTTATTATCACTGGTTTTCTCGGTCTATTCACTGATATTTTAACATACAGAACACTTGTCAATTTTAACGTTCATGTGACTCCAGCGAAGGCTCTTGGATGTGTTGCTGGCACCATAGTTGTGTTTTTTATCAATCGTGCGTGGACATTTTCGGCCCAGAAAAAAAGCTTCACACAGTTCTTTAAGTTTTCAGCTCTCTACGCAACAAGTATCAGTGTGAATACCTTTATCAATACATCTGTTTTGAGCGTCGTGGCGCATCCTTGGGTTGTGGCCTTCTTTGTTGCGACTTGTGTATCTACTGTTATGAATTTTCTCGGGCTTAAGTTCTTTGTATTTGCGGCGTCGCGGACAGCTGAAATGGAAGATTCAGTTGCTGAATTAGCT
>JBEAPS010000409.1:0-2754 GCA_041164285.1 Pseudomonadota bacterium | reverse complement strand
TCGCTCGGGGACTTCCTCAGCCCTGCAACAGGATACTTACAAAACGGTCGGTTTAATTCAAAATCATCTGAAACCCATAAGTTGAGCTTCAAAGCACTCAATGACCAAGTCAAAATAACGATCGATACAAGGGGAGTGCCCCACGTCGTTGCATCTAATGACGTCGATCTTGCATTTGGCCAAGGTTTTGTAACAGCGCGCGATCGCCTTTGGCAAATGGAATTGCAGACTGCCGCGACAGCTGGAAGAGTGTCCGAAATTCTGGGAAAAAAAGCCCTAAATTTTGATATTCAACAGAGAAAGCTGGGGCTTCTCAACGCTGCCATCGAAGAGGCTGCATTTATCCGTGAGCAAGATCAGAAACAATATGAACTTCTCGTCGCTTATTCAGCCGGGGTCAATGCATATATACAAACACTCAAAGCTTCAGATTACCCCGTGGAGTACAAGCTTTTAGGCACAGCTCCTGAATTGTGGACACCGGTCAAATCTGCGCTATTTCATAAGCAGATGGCATGGACACTCACCCAGAGCTATGATGACTTTAAATTTACAAATGCGCTCCAAAAATACGGTAAGAGTGAGCTAGAAAATTTATTTCCTGAATTTTATCCGAACTCATCACCCATCCTCGACGGCACAATTTCTCAAATTTCATCGGCTCCCCTGCCTCAGCCGTCAATGCAGTCCATTCTCCCTCAATTCGACGGCATCTTAAATTTAAAGGACTTGCCTGCGAGCAAAAAATCTTCATCGGAAGGAACACATGGGAGCAACAACTGGGTCATGGATGGGCTCAGAACCAAGCACGGTTACCCAGTTCTGGCCAACGATCCGCATCTTGATTTAAAATTGCCTTCTCTCTGGTACGAAATTCAGCTCACAGCCCCAGGTGTCAATGTATATGGCGTCTCGTTACCTGGCCTTCCGCACGTGATTATCGGCTTCAATGAAGACGTCAGCTGGGGAATAACAAACTCTGGTAATGATGTGATCGACTGGTATGCAATCACCTTTGACAAGTCGACTCTTAGCCAAAGGTACAAAGTAGACGATACTTGGAAACAACCAGTCCTAAAGCAAGAAGTTATAAAGGTTAAAAACGAGAGTGACCACGTAGTTGATGTTCTGTACACTGACTTTGGACCCATTGCTCAAGAATACAATCTCGAGAAAAAAAACGGCAGCACTGACGTTATCCCTTTCGCAATGAAATGGACCGGTAGCAAACCCACAAATGAGTTTCGCGTATTTTACGCTCTCAATCGCGCCAATTCAGTGCGAGATATGAAAACCGCGTTGCGAACTTACTCGGTTCCCGGTCAAAACTTCATGCTTGCCGACAAAACTGGATCAATTGGATACATTCAAGCTGGGTTATTTCCATTTCGTACACGGCACTTTGGCCGATATGTACTCGATGGTTCGCACTCTTCAAATGACTGGAAAGAATTCATTCCTTTTTCTCACTTGCCGCAATCGTGGTCACCAGATCGTGGCTATATTGCGAGCGCAAATCAACAACCAACTTTCTCGCCATCAAGTGGTTTTTCTGGAGGTGATTGGGAGTCCACGAGCTACTTGCGCGGCAGCCGAATCAACGAGAAGCTTGCCGAGTTTTCAGCCAATGGTCCCACTGAAACCGATGAATTAGTGCAGCTACAAAATGATGTCGTATCACTCCGAGCAAAGCGACTACTCCCAACATTAACAGCATGGGCCCGTGCAGAGCGAAGTTCTCCAGAAATAGAACAAGCTCTTGATCTGTTGGAAAGTTGGAGTTTTGAACTCAAAAAAGATAGCACCGAGGCGGTCATTTGGTCCGTATGGTGGGATGAGTTTTATCAATCAATTTGGGAACAATCCTTTCCGCCCCCTCACTTTGTGCCTCCCTCCGAAGACAGAACAATGGAGCTAATTTTGGGCAATACACTTGGAGGCTGGCCACAATCCCCACAATTTATAGCTTTTAACAAAATACCAGAACTTGCGATTCAGAGCCTGAAAAATGCACTAGAGATAATCAATATTTTTAAGAAAAAAGCACAGCTAAAAGAAACTTTTCCAACTTGGGGCCAATTCCGTGGAACAAGTATCCCACATTTAGCGAACCTTGCTGGCTTTGGAATTGAACACTTACTAACATCCGGCAATGGAGACACAGTCAACGCCACAACCTACAGACATGGCCCGAGTTGGAGGATGGTTGTCACTTGGAAAGATGCACTTCCTAAAGCTTGGGGCATCTATCCAGGTGGACAGTCTGGACATGTGGGTCACAAAAACTACAACAACATGGTTGGTAAGTGGACTGAGGGACAATTGGACGACCTTCTGTTTGTTCGGCAAGGGCGCCTCACGAAAGAATTCATTAGCGAGACGTTGCTGCTTGAGGTTGAAAAATGAGACATTTGTTACGCGAATTTATCTGGGTTTTGCTCACCACAGCTTGTCTTGCAATTTTACCGTGGTGGCAAACAGTTATCATTTCTGCGCTCACTACCCCTCTGCTCCTCAGACTCACTGAGCGTGGATTCAAGCGTCGACTCTTGATGCTTTTTCTTAGCATCGCATTCCTGCTGATTTCTTTTCACTCAAGCCGAAACAACATATCAACTGCAATTTCAAAGTTGTTCCGCTTGCCACACTTTTTAATGCTTGCTCTGTTGAGCGCCGGTTGTTTTTCTGTTGTCATTGCGCTCGCCGCTGAATCTGTTCTTTGGATCAAGTATTCATTTCGACGCTTGCGTAAGA
>JBEAPS010000408.1:0-2853 GCA_041164285.1 Pseudomonadota bacterium | reverse complement strand
CTTTTGACGTGTGACATTCAATTCAGCCGAGAGTGTTTCAAAAAAAGCGTCTTCGTTGTTCGCAAACTGATGGTTTGAAAGCACAATTTTGATTGTCTTGGTGACCGCTCTGTAAAGATCTTTGTAGGAAGCCAGAGCACTGAGTCGAAGGAATGCAAAAATAGCAAAGAGATTGTGAAATGCCGCACCGGGTTGGCCAATAAGGGTGCCGTCCATATCAATCAGTATGTGGGTTTTTCCAAACCACCATTCAGGAGCAAGGCTGACCCTGCTGCGAATATTTTTGAGCTGAGCAATGTTATGCGCAGACGCCTGTCGACCGTCTGCTTTCTTGCGCGGTGCCATAGCTGAGTCTCCTCAAGACTCAGATGCTCTCACAAGACGGAGAAAATCTCCACAGCCGTTTATTACACTAGCAGGCAAGATTGACAGGTGTTCCTGTCTTATACGCTCCCACAGTGCAATAGATTTCCTCAATCAACTTCTGCTCAAGCGTGTTTGTCGGAGCTAGATTATAGAGCTGTAGGATCTGCTCCGCCTCTCCGTCCGAGAGTTGTCCTGCTCTCTCGAGTCCTTTGATGAGAAAGTAGAGATTTTGAATTGAGCTTGAGTCTCCAATACACATCTGCATCTTCTCAATACCAGCCTTAATGTTTCCTTGAGCCAACATGAGATATCCATGCAGGACAGCTACTTCAGCTGGAACCTTCTGTGTTGTGTCGTAGATGTCAAGTGCAGCCTCGAGAAGACTTTGCGCCTTTCTGAAATTTGTTCCATTCAAGGCTAGCTTTAATGCCTCAAGTTCGAAGAGTTTTGAGCGGACGAGCTTGTCTTCCACGCCGGCCTTAACTGCGATGTCGAGCCATTCATCAACAAGTGGCCACTCCATAGCCTGGCTGTAGATGCGGGCAATGCACATCGCTAAGTGCGAAAATGTCCATTTCGTCGAGCCTGACTGGAGAAGCTGAAGTGTTTGCTGGGCCGCATGTCTTGACTGAAAACTTGCACCGACTCGGCTAAAGAACTCAATAACGCTCTCATTCTTTTCATGTTGCAAAAAGAGGAGTTTACCCAAAATGAAAGCGTACTCAGAAAGTCCAGACTGAAGTGCTTTGCGACCGTGCTCAAGGAGTTGGTTGATCACTTCCTCTTGAAACTCATTTTGATTTCCGGAGAAGTGTGACTCAAGCGTCGCAAAAGTCCAGTCTTCAAAAGTAGGCTCTTTGCTCTTGATAGGGGCAGGAATCGCCAGCTTGAGAGAGATCAGCAAATATTGCGAATTCCATGGATCGAATTTCAGGGACCGGTCGATCTCCTGTTTAGCCTCGTCTGATTCCCCAATCGCAAAGAGTGCGCTTGCCCGGGCCCAGTGCAGCTCGCTTCGCTGCTTTTGACTGAGTCCGTGCACGTCATTTGTTTTTCGTGCAATTTCCTGTGCAGAGAAGAATTCTTTATTCTTGAGAAGAAAGTTGAGGTAACGCAGCACGGAGTCGACGTTGTGCGAGTCGAGTTCATACATCATTGAAAAATGATGCTTCGCTCGTTCAGTGATACCCAGCCGCGAAAGCATTTCGCTCATGTAGAAATGAATTTCAGCATCCTCATTTGTTTCCTGCAGAGCCTCTTGCATGAGCTGCAATGCAACGGCTGCTTGATTTTTTCCGAGTGCATCCCGAATCTTATTTTTACGCTCCATATATTGGCGAATGGGAATTGAAGACAGAGTTAGGTCACAGAGCAACTGGCAGAATCGAATTTCAGGGTTTCCAGCGTGATTAAGATAGGTCGTTTTAAGGCACTCTTTCAGCGAAAGTGAGGAGTAATTGGCCACGCAATGAGCTGCTGTCTTGCTCGCGAGGTCAAGGGGGGTATCTTTCGCAATGAGTACTGAATAAAAGCAAAGTCGAGCAAGATTTGGGAGGCCATACTCCTCCGATATCTGCCCGATGAAAGCAATCTGTGCAGAACTCTTCGGAGACTTTTTGCAAGCGATTGCAATATTTTCAGCCTCTCTGCGGCAAGCTTCCGCAGCTGTCGTATTTCCGTCAACTTTATAGGCGCTCATGGCACCCAACAAACAAAGAACTTCAATTTCAGGTGGTACGTCACCGCGTTGTCTTTGCATCCAGTCAGCCAGCGTCCGAAGAGCGGCGATTGCATGGGTGCTTTCTTTCTTTTCAAGGAAATGGCGGAACAACTGGACGTGAGTTTCGTAGGTTCCGTGAACGAGAAACTTATCTAAGTCTTCAAACTTTTCGGCATAGTCAAGATTGCTGTCGGGCAATGCACCGATTTGCTGCAGCTCGGCCATGGTAGCGAGAACTGCGAGTGATGTGGGGTTGAGTTGATAAGCACGTGTCCAGGCGTCAACGGCTTCCTGCAGAAGACCTGCGAGTTCCAGCGCACACCCCAGAACAAACCAAGCTGCTGAGCTGTCCGGGTTTCTATCCCGAAGCTGATACGCAAGCTGGAGCAACGGATGAACAACTGTAACAGCCTGTGTTGCAGCATTCGCGGGTTTGACATCCGCTGATTCTGTCGTCATGTGTGACTCATCAGCATCGGCAGATGCTTCCGGTAACGTTGGCTGTGTGAGTGGAATAAAGTCATCGGGAACAGTCGGCGATCGTTCAACGCGCCAACCGCGGGACGACGGAATAGAGTGAGGTCTGCTAGACTCCCACCGAGACATCAACTGGCGAGTTGCTTCGTCTCTAACAACCTTTTTAGTCTCTTGTGAAAATTCGCTGCCTGCATCTAGAGCAACAACATCTCTTTCGCCACGTGATTTTGTGCTGGCTGTGTCATCGTAAATTTCAACCTCTTCGGTCGTGAGTTCTTCCAGTCGGATCT
>JBEAPS010000407.1:0-3783 GCA_041164285.1 Pseudomonadota bacterium | reverse complement strand
CTCAATCCCTCGGCCGGAGGCTATGGCCTCGATGCGCAAACAAAAAAAGTTCTTGGTCTTGAAAAAATTCCTACATCTCGGCTGATCGGTAAGGAAGCTGGTCGGCAGCTGATGACTGAGGTTCCTCTTGATCTCTTGACTGAGTATGCCTGTGAAGATGTGGATGCAACTTTTCGTCTTTGGGCAACCATTTCTGTGGAAATCAGTGCGGATGAAAAAATAGCTCGTTTGTTTACTCAAGTTGAAATGAGATTGCTGCGCGTCCTTGTGGAGATGGAACGATCGGGCGTGCATATCGACTCGGATTATCTGGCCGACCTTGCGGGTGAGGTCCAGTCAAAAATTTCGGAAATTGAACGACAGATTTTTGCACTTTCAGGACTGGAATTTAATATTGGAAGCCCGAAACAGTTGGGTGCTGTGTTATTTGAAAACCTTAAAGTTCATGAGGCACTTGGTTTCAAAGGTAAGTTAGCGCGCACGACGCTTGGCTATAAAACAGATGCAAATGTACTCGAGCAGTTTCAGGCCCATCCTGTTGTGAGTTTGGTTCAAGAGTTTAGAGAACTCTCAAAGCTTCTCAATACATATATTCTCGTTCTGCCTCAGCTTGTGAAAAAGTCTACTGGCAGAATTCACACGAGTTTTCATCAAATTGGCACTGCCACTGGTCGGCTTTCAAGTAGCGATCCTAATTTGCAGAACATTCCTGTTCGAACTGAGCTCGGTAAAAAGGTTCGTAAGGCGTTTTGTGTGTCTAGCCCTGAAAACGTTATCATCTCCATTGACTACTCACAGGTTGAATTGCGCGTGATGGCGCATTTGGCACAAGATGAAACCATGATTTCTGCGTTTCGATCGGGTGCCGACATCCACCGTCAAACCGCTGCCCGCATACTTGGTAAGAAACCAGAAGAGGTTACCGCCGAAGAGCGTGGTAATGCCAAAACGATCAATTTTGGGATTATTTACGGGATGGGAGCGCAACGCCTGTCACGCGAGCAGAAGATTTCGTTACCGGAAGCAAAATCGTTCATTGAAAAGTATTTTCTGAACTTCTCTGGCGTGCATCGCTATCTTGAAGAGCAGCGTCAGCTGGCACGGTCGCATGGTGAGGTGAGAACCTTCTTTGGTCGGCCGCGCAAGGTTGATCTTTCGAAAGCAATGAATCCGGGCGAGGTGAAGGCTCTCGAAAACATCGCGATCAACTCTCCTATTCAGGGTACGGCTGCTGATATAATGAAGTTTGGGATGCTGCGTGCCTACGATGCTCTCAAGAAAAGTGGGTTGGGGGCGCGAATGCTGCTGCAGGTCCATGATGAGTTGGTGTTGGAATGCCCACACTCAGAGGTGGACGAAACGGCAACTCTTTTGAAAAATGCTTTAGAGGGAGCTGTCGATTTTTCGATTCCTCTCGTTGCCGAAGTGGGAGTCGGCAGCAACTGGCTGGAGGCAAAGTAGCCAATGAAAGTATTAAAGAGCCTTGAAAGAGCCTTCAAAAAGGGTGTTGCCAGGAAGGCAGAGCGTCAGCGTCAAGTTGAACAAGTGGACGGCCATGCTACCGCAATATCGGAGCCCGACAGTGCTCAAATGGGTGAAATGAGTATTGTTTCTCATATTTCCGAGCTTCGTAAACACATAGTCCGCTCAATCTATTGGTATTTGGCTATCGTCGTTTTTGCTTTTGCCAATATGAAGGCACTCGTCCGTTTTTTGCAGCTTCCCTATACCTGCTACGTATACCTGACGAATCAGGCTTCGCAGGCAGGTCAGAGCTTGCAAGTTGCTTTTCAGAAGTTTGCCGACTTCGTGTCGTGGCCGCAGCAGTGTCTGACCGCAACGGCTGCAACGGAATCAAGCGCGCAGACACTCAAGACCATTGGGCTCATAGAGGTCGTCTGGGTCAACATGAAAATGTGCCTCATTGCTGGTGCAGTCGTGGCATTGCCGTTTATGCTGCGTGAACTTTGGCTATTCATTTCCCCTGCTTTGTATGAAAGGGAAAAAAAGGTTGGCTTGGGTTTGCTCTTTGCGAGTGTTGTGCTGTTTTACCTCGGCATAGGCTTTGGTTTTTTTGTCATTGTTCCAGCTTTCTTATCACAAACCTTGCAATGGGCTGCTGAATACGCATCTGTTGAGATGACCTATGAAAATTATTTCGGCTCACTTACAACCCTTGTCATGATTTTTGGTGTGATCTTTCAGGTTCCCGTTATCATTTCACTCTTGGGTATGGCAGGTTTTGTAAAAGCTCACCATATATCGGAAAACAGAAAGTTTGTGTTTTTTGGTGCCGTGGTGCTCGGAACGCTCATCAGTCCACCGGATGTTTTCAGTCAGACGCTCGTTTCAATTCCACTTTACCTAATGTGTGAGATTTCTGTATTTGCTTTGCGGGCAATTGAGAAATCAAGGTCAAATCAGGAAGAACTCGAGAATGAAGTCACACCAGCGGACAATGCGTGACTTGGGTTCCTAGGGCAAGACATTTTCTCTCATACTCCGCGAGATCAGACTTGTCCTGATCGTCGAGCAAGTTCAAATCAATGAGGTCCCAGTCGTATCCGACAAATACAACATTTTCAAAAGTGTGAGAGTTGTTGTTTTCTGTCGTGGCCTCTCTCGGAACGACAATAGCCACATTTTCAATGCGCACACCGCCACGGCCTGAAAGATAAATGCCCGGCTCAACACTCACGACAGCTCTCTCGGTGAATAAATACTGTGATGTTGGGGAAATTCTTATTCCATTCTCGTGAACGTGAATTCCAATTCCATGTCCTGTGCCGTGGGCGTAATCGTATCCACGACAGGCAAGGACAGACCTGCAGATAGAGTCGATCTCTCTGCATGGAGTGTTTAGGTTGAATGTGGCTCGTAGGCCGGCAAGACAGCTTTTAAGGGTGAGAGTGTAAATTTCCCTCTGCCAGTCGAGTGGTTGTGCTACCCCGTTTGAGTAATAGGAAACACGCGTACAATCGGTAGCAAACCCTTCATTGTAGTAGGCGCCGCTGTCGAGCAACATCAAGTCACCAGATTGTGCTTGTTTTGTGCTGCTGGGGTTTGAGTAATGGATGACAGCGCCATTCTCAGCGAAGCCCGAGATGGTCTTGAAACTCAATTCTACAGCCCCTTGTTGAGCGTATTCAGTAGAAATTTTTTCGGCAACATCAGCCTCAGTCAGCGGTCGTTGCGCAAGTCCCGACGCCTTTATCCACCGTAAAGTTTCTGCAATCGCTCTGCTGCTTTTAAGAAAACTACTGCGGATCGAATTGAGTTCAGCTTCCGTTTTTGCGACACGGAGTTCCTCGATGCAATGGAGCTGTGAATTGAATCCAGTCGCTTGATATATTCTGCTGAGTTCGAGCGGTAATGCTGCGTTCATTGCCCGGGCGCTAAAGCAAATCGTCGAAGGCTTGTGTTCAGATTTTGTCAGTTGCTTCAGTTTATCGAGAGCTTCAGAGAGAGGGCCTCGAGTGACAAATGAGTTCATTGTGTCGTCTAGCTCAAATTCACAACCACTCGATTCATCAGGAAGGTGAACAATGCAATGATCTTTGGTAGTGAAGGTGTATGCAAGAACTGACGACAATTGGGGTAAGTGATATCCTCTAGCATTAAGAATCCAAGCGGCATCATCACTCATGCAGGTTGCATAGATGTAGTTTTGCTCACCGAGCTGCTGCCTTAAAGTTTGTCTGAGGTCTGTGAGGTTTTGAGTCATGGTTCGCCCAGTGAGTGAGGTGTCTAAAACCTCAATAGGACGTTTTATTTTCCAGGACT
>JBEAPS010000406.1:0-5365 GCA_041164285.1 Pseudomonadota bacterium | reverse complement strand
ATAACTCTTGGAAATCGACTGCAAGCCACTCAACGAAACCATCATCATGAATGGTATGCCAAGCCAAATATTCACAATACAAATTGATGCGAAGAGTGCTTGTGGGTTAGTCCACCATTCTTGCGGTTTGAAACCAATCCATTCCAATGGAGCTATCCTGCTCGCACCTGTGCCAAAGCTAAAGACCTCGTTCACAATTTGAATGAGATGATTGATGTATCCATACGCGGAGTGAAATTCGCCACGCCAAGCCAAAACAGCAATGAGCTGAGGAATTGCCCAAGGGAGCATGAGTACTGTTCGGTAAAACCCAACCCATTTAATTTTTTGGTTCAAAAACAGGGCCAGTATCAGACCGAAAGCCACATGGAACACAAGGTTGATTCCTGTCCATGCGAACGTCCGAGCTGTGACAAGCCAAAAGCTTTCTTTGGTTCGACTTCCAGTCTGAAGCACTTCAATGAAATTCTCAAAGCCTACGAAACTGATGCTCCCTGTTCGAATCCAGTCGCCCAATGACTCAAGATTGAGTCTATGAAATGCAAGATACACTTCAAATATAAGTGGATAAATGAACAGCAAAGCAACACCCACAGTTGCCGGAGCTGCAAAAAGAAATGGAACCTTCCACCGACCTTGAATAACAAATCGAAAAATCAAACCCGACAACAAGGGAAAAAATGAGATGATAAGTGCGGGGACAGGATTGAAGTCGAGAATCAAAAACAGCTCGGAGAAAACAGCGCCGGTAACCAGAACCAAGCTCGAAAAATAGTATTCTGATCGCCAATATTTGTAATTGAGCCAAAGAAATCCTACTAAGCCCGACACCGCAACTAGGACCACGAGAAGCAACTTCAGGATTTCAAGTACAGCAGGAAGCAAAGACAACGACATCATTCCATGACCACTTTATTTTTTGAGTGAAGCCAGTTTTTCAAGTGCGCTTTGCTGCATGATTTCAGCACCGTCTTGAGGAGATAAGTCACCCGACATAATTTTTTGCTGCACGGGTCTCATAGCGTCCCAAGCAGCACGCATTTCTGTTTGAGCAGGCATTGGTCGTCCGTATGCCGCAGCCGCATTAAGCAACTGCACCTCTGAGTTAGCGATCACTTGAGGGTCACTCAGCGCTTCACTCGTCGATGGTATTCTTCGGAGTCTCTCGGCAACTTCAATTTGGACTTCACGCGAAGTCAGGAATGAGAGAAATTTTTTAACCGCAACTTTCTTTTGTCCCGCAACTTCCCTGTTGATGAAAACATACCGACCACTGACCATTGGAGTCATGGGTTGATTTGTTTCACTCAACACGGGCAACGCAGCAATGCCCAACTTATCGCCTAATTTAATCTTGAACTCCTTAACACTCCAATCACCGTTGATTGTGAATGCGGCCTTTCCTTCCAAGAAAAGCCCTTTGGCACAGTCGTAATCACATTCTTTCGGAATAATTCGCTCAACGTCCTTTAGTCTCTTCAAATACGTGAGAGCATTTTTCATACCGTCAGAGTTCAGTTCAAGACGCACTTCTCCATCCGGATCGAGGCGCACTGGCCATCCCTGAAAGGCACCTACAAATGGCATGAGCCAGAATGGTTCATTCTGAAAAAACACCAAGCCGAATCGGTTTGCCTTTGAGTCTGTAAATGTGCGAGCAACTTGAATCAATTCATCTGTTGTTGCGGGTGCCTTTTCCACCATATTTTTATTATAGAAGAGCATGAGATGATTGCCATAGGTCACAGGCACGCCCATGATCTGACTTTTTAGTGTGACAGCTTCAAGTGCGCGGGGTGTAAAGGCACCGAGATTCACAAAACTCTCGACCGACTGAATGAGGTCAGCGGTTGAAAAGACTCCTGCAACGTCGTTAGGACCCCAAACCATTTCCGCTGCTTGCCCTGCTGTGGCTGCAGTCGTAAACTTAGTTCTCAAATCTTCGTTCGGATATGTTTGGCGCACAACACGGATCTCAGGATTTTGCGATGTGAATTTGGCAATCCAATCATCCATCACCTTTGTATTTTCAGACTCCTCTTGATCCCAAAGCGTCAACTCTACAGGGCCAGAGAGCTTCTCTTGAGCCTGCTCAGCACCGGTGGTCGTCGACTGAGGTTTGAGTCTCAACTGAAGTGCAATAGCGGCCGCCACAACCAACGTCATAATAATGAGAGTTAGAATAGGTTTGTTGTTGCGGACGCTCGATGCACCGCTCGATGACTGCTCCTCAGTGGCACACACAGAAACGCTTTTGCTTTTGAACATAGGGTTTCCTTCAACTTTAAGATTTATAGTTTTTCTTCAGCAGAGCAGCTTTCTGGAGTGCCGCCGTCCAAGTCTGCGAAGGCAACTCCACACACGCCAAAAGGAACATTGCATGTGACCACGTGAGCGGCATCACCCAAGACGGTTCTCCTGTAGCTGGGTCAATCTGCTCAGGTAGTTGTCCTTCACGCGGTGTGTGCGCAACCACCCAAGCGAGCGATTCGACCGCCAACTCTTGCTCTGAACAGCGCGCGGCAGCGAGTGCCAACCAAAGTGTCGTGAGAATCCAAGGCTGACCATCGCGGTAGTGATCGCCTTCATAACGACCGATTCCACCGACTCCCGGCCTCCAAAGCACCTTCCTCATCTCTCGGCAAAGTTGCGGAAGCACTTCGGCCGCGAACGCAGGACTCACAGCCTCAAAAGGCTCTACAACACCCAAAAGAGAAATGTCGGTGACAAAGTCTGAACTCCAACGCTGTACGTCATTCACAACACAGCTAAGCGCATCTTGTCGATTTAAATTCTTCAAAAATAGTGTTCGAGCAAAGAATGTAACTCCCGACTTTTTATCGGCAACTAAGTTCTCCTCTAGGAGCTTCGAGAGTTGATTCGCCCTGTCGGTCCATTCTGTGTCAGACACAGACCAGCCAAGCTCTTTTGCCAAACTCACGGCTGCTCGCAATCCAGCAATCACTGCAGCAACGGAGTAGAGATGAACTCCCTCACGCTCCTCCCAAAGATCAAACCCCTCAGCACACCATTGCGTATCCGCAAATCGCGACCGAGATAGCCACTGGGCTCCACGCACGACCATATTTTTGAGTTCTGCTGCCGTCTCTTTGCGCCCTGAGAGTTTCACATGTTGCCAAAGACCGAAGAGCACACTTCCCGTTTCATCTGGCTGAAGAAGCCCCCAACTTGGCCCAAGGTTGCCCTTCATGTCGTGCCGATGCAGAAAACTTCCGTCGTCTGACTGGCAACTTGCCATATACCGATAAAAAGCCGCAGACTCATCGTACATTCCGACTGAATCCATAGCTAACGAAATGAATCCGGCATCACGCCCCCAGCAATAGCCGTAACCACCACATGCAGTGAATTCAAATTGAAACTCCGGCGCCGCAATAATGCCGCCGGTGGGATCCTGCATTTGTTTCAATGTGAGAAGTGACCGGTGATAGAGGGACTGTGCAGAATCCGGAAGGCTGCTCTTGCGTCGGCTCGTGACGTTTTTCAGCCAGCTAGAATCCGAGTTTCGCACTTCGCTGAGTCCCGACTCAAACGATTGAGAGTTCAATTTCAATGAATCTTCGAGGCCGTTTCGCCACCCCATGTTTAAGGTAAAGCTCGCACTGGAATCGAGTGGCCAAACAATTATGCCTTCGCTGGTGCCAGTTGCTATGGGTTCTGTTTGCCACTTTTGCCACTGTTTAAGGGTTTGAGAGCGAATCGCGTTCGGTGCACCACATCCAAACTGTTTTAGAGTGGTTAAAATTCGAGACAATGCTGACGAAAAGTCACTAACGGCACTGCCGCCCGCTTGGATTTGCACGCACGAAGCATAAGCAGGCAAGATATCGCGTTCACCCTGATCGCATTTCACGGAGAAAAATTGACCATGCCGATAGGAAACAAGTGAACCTGAGTTCAAGTTCACATAGGTTGTTTGGAGTAAGTCGGAGCAACCGATTTCGGGCTGATGCCAATGCACCGCAAAACACGCATATCCTGCTGGCAAGTGTTCAAAAGTAAACCGCTCTTTGAGAGTGTTGTTGTGAACAAAGGACTCAATGCGCACAGAAATGCTGCGTTCAAACTCATCGCATTCGAAATCATAGAGAGCCACAGACACATCGGCGAGCGGTTCAAGGGCGCTGTCACGTGCCACACATGCGGCCACTGCAACTGGATGTTCTGATGGTATCAAAGCTTCGAGAAGGTCATCAGAAACCCACTCGTTTGTCGGAAATGGAAGGAGCACAGCTCGAGCACTGCCATCTGTGTTCGTTTCTTTAATGAGAAGAATATGAGTGAAGCTTTTTCGAGTGAGCAGCCCTTGCGCATCTCGCGTCGGCGCGAAAAACACAGAGGGTCGAGCTCCCGGCTTACTTTGAGGGAGAAAATCCAAAGGTGTAACGTCAGATTTTCGAGAAGCGCCGAACGCCACAAGCAGAGAATCGCGCGCAAGCGTGAACTGGAACATCTTTTGGAATCCCCGTCCCGTTGAATTTAAAAAAGAGCACTTTCGTGTGCCTAACCCAAAAAGCGCTCGGCTGGCAAGCCATCCAAGCGCTTTAAGTACTGTAAAAACAAGTGTTTCATTAACATCAACGAGTCAGGGGCTTGTATTTAATTCTCTTTGGATTCACAGCATCATCGCCCAATCGACGTCGCTTATCTTCAATGTAATCTTGGTAGTTTCCTTCAAACCAAACCACACGAGAATCGCCCTCAAAGGCGAGAATGTGCGTTGCAATTCGGTCGAGGAACCAACGATCATGGGAAATCACAACCGCACATCCGGGAAAGTTTACAAGGCCGTCTTCGAGTGCTCGGAGGGTGTCTACGTCAAGGTCGTTCGTAGGTTCATCGAGAAGCAATAAGTTGCCGCCATTCATAATGAGTTTGGCAAGATTCAACCGATTGCGCTCTCCTCCCGAAAGGCTGCCCACCAATTTTTGCTGATCAGAACCTCGGAACCCGAAGCTGGCGATATAAGAGCGCGACGCAAGTTCTCTGCTACCTACCTGAATGAGGTCACGACCTCCAGACAGTTCGTCGAACACAGTTTTGTCGGAGACTAGAGTTTCGCGATTTTGATCAACGTAAGAAACCTTCACTGTGTCGCCCAATTTCATCGAACCAGAATCGGGTTTTTCAAGACCGACGATCATTTTAAACAGTGTTGACTTACCTGCACCATTGGCACCAATCACACCCACGATGCCGCCTGGTGGCAACTTGAAGTTCAAAGCATCGAACAATAAACGGTCACCGACTGCCTTGCTCAGATTGTCAGCTTCGACAACCACATCCCCCAAGCGAGGCGCAGGTGGAAATGGCAACTCCTTGATGGTCTCGTACTGTTCATTAG
>JBEAPS010000405.1:0-7334 GCA_041164285.1 Pseudomonadota bacterium | reverse complement strand
CTCGGGTTGAAAGCCGTGCTCTGGACTTACAATGGTGAGATTAGGATTCACAGCTTCAATGTCTTTTGCAGTGTCATCCGGAAAATGAGGAAGAACAAGAGCTATTTGATGGCCAAGCTTGGTCAAACCAGAAACAAGCCCTTCGGTGGCCGTTGCCAGGCCACCAGAAACAAGAGGAGGAAATTCCCATCCGAGCATCAGGATCTTCATCACACCACCACAAGTTGAATAGATTGGGACGTGTTATTACCAATATTCAGAATGACTTTATTACTTAAAATGCCTATCTTGCGACAAGCTGCAAATCAAGAGCTTCCGGAAAAATCCGAGTCGATGGTGTGACACGTAAAGCAAGCGAGAGCATGCAAGGGTTCTCCGGTGTAAAAATACATTCATAAAGATAAGTGTTTTCAGATGATCGACCACGGAAGGCCAGCTTCAGAGTATTGGAGCCAGAATTCGATGGAATGAGTTCCACGGCAAGCCAGTCCTGTGGCAAATCGGATGAGATTGTCGCTCTGACAGTTACAGATTCACCCACAAATGCAGCGCCCTTTGGTGACATCTCAAGAGAATGAATTGCAACTTTAGACCAGTTTTCTCTCAATTTTCCAAGATTCACTTGGTGGTCTGCGAGATTTTTACCGGCATGAGTTGAATTCAGTCCACAGGTCACTGAATTCTCAATTGCAGGTAAATAAGCATTGTGCATGTAATCAAGAACCATTCGTTGTGCGCTGAACTGAGGCGCATAACGAACTATAGAGCTCTTCATTTTTCTGACCCACTCAGTTGGCACCGGAGCATCGTAATAAAGCGGAGCCATTTCGTGCTCGAGGATGTCGTAGAGGAGCTCGCTGTCGCGCTCATCTCTACTTTCGTCGTGACTGCTTTGATCTCTTCCGCCAATGGCCCAGCCTGCATCGGGGTGATGAGCTTCGTCCCACCATCCGTCCAGTATTGAGAAATGGAGACCACCATTAAGTGCAACCTTCATTCCACTCGTTCCGGATGCCTCGAGAGTTCGAACAGGAGTGTTGAGCCAAACATCGACTCCGCGAACGAGCCTATGCGCAAGATTCATGTCATAGTTTTCTAAGAATATAACTCTGTTGGATAGATTTTCTTTTTCAATAATTCTGTTGACCTGTTGAATTATTTCTTTGCCGTGATTGTCATTTGGGTGTGCTTTGCCTGCAATGATGATTTGAACGGGGCGCTCAGGATTGTTCAAGATCCTCTTCAGGCGTTCAATGTTTCTGAACATCAGTGTTCCACGTTTGTATGCAACAAAGCGTCGTGCAAAACCAATTGTCAGTGTTTGAGGGCGCAAAGTATGCCGAAGGTCAGTGAGTGCGTGTGGCGACATGCGTTCGCTTTTGGCTGCTGAATTCAGCACACTCGCAATGAGACGGCTTTTGCGAAGTAAATGTAAATCCCAAAGCTCGGTGTCGGGTACGTTGTTGAAACGCTCCCAAGTTTCATTATTTTCAATGTGCGTATCCCAACCACGTCCCAAATACATATTGCAAAAATCTGCAAGCTCGTTGGACATCCAAGTTTTGGTGTGGACACCATTTGTGACATGATGAATTGGAATTTCGTTTTCATTTAAATGAGGCCACAAACTCTTCCAAATGTGTCGAGAAACATCTCCATGGAGTGCACTCACACCGTTGCGGAAGTGTGAGGAACGTAAAGCAAAGACTGGCATAGAAAATTCTTTGGGGTGTTCCGGATGCTGGCCTAATTGATAGAACTCTTCATCCGGCAGTCCAAAAAGCTCCTTTGTCGAGCCCATGTGATGGCGAACTTTTTCGACAGGAAAGCTGTCGTTTCCTGCTGGAAGAGGGGTATGCACTGTAAAAATTTGGGTTGAGCGAACTTGATGCAGTGCTTGTTGCCATGTGAGGCCTCGCGCAATTCCTTGTTCGATACGCGCAAGTGTAAGGAATGCAGAATGGCCTTCGTTAAGATGATAAATGTCTGGCGATAGACCAAGCAGCTTGAGAGCTTTGACCCCACCAATGCCGAGCAAAATCTCTTGGCGAATTCGCATGTCTTGTCCGCCGGAGTAGAGTCTGCAAGTGATTTGTCTCGCTTCTCGTGAGTTCTGAGGGAGGTTCGTATCAAGCAGGAAAAGTGGAATTCGACCAACGGCTATTTTCCAAATTTGGACATGAACTTTCTCAGACGAAATTTGTAACTGGAAAGTGATTGGCTTCTGCTCGGAATCACTCATGAGCTCCATGGGCATGTAGAAAGGGTCGTTTCCGGCATAAAATTCCTTTTGCCATCCGTCTTTCCCAATTCCTTGGTTGAAATAACCCTCGTGATAAAAAATCCCAACACCATAAAATGGCAAAGCAAGATCGCTCGCTGTTTTGAGATGGTCGCCTGCAAGTATACCGAGTCCGCCGCTGTAGAGAGGGATGCTTTCATGAAGCCCAAATTCCATCGAGAAATAAGCGATCCCATTTGTTTTACATGCAGCAATCTCAGGGTGCGAAGTGTTTCCTGTACTAAGCATCGATTGAAACTGCTGCTGAACGCGACTGAGGTGGTCTATAAATCCTTGATCGGCTGCCAATCGTTCGAGCTGTTCGGCTGTCAACTCGTTGATAAGCCGAAGAGGGCAGGGGCCGCTTTGCTCATAAGCAACGGGATCAATGCGGCGGAATAAATTTACGGCATCTGCGTTCCATGACCACCAAACGTTTCGTGCAATTGCCCACAGGGGCTCAAGTGCTGCTGGCAATTGTGCTCTTACGTGAATCTGTAGTACGTGGTTCATGCAGCCACTCCTGTTCAAGATCTCGAGGTTCAGTTTGAGTTTTGAATTTCTTGGCTCGAATGGTTGCAGTGATCGGACAGAAGATCAATTGGCAAGAGTCAACAGTATGCGGGTAAGCCACAGAGAGCTGCTCGGATTGAAGGTCTCCGCTTCGCTCCATCGGGATATAATGTTGAATACTGCATGGGCACGACTCAATGAGCAGTCGTTGCTCAGGAGTGCTGCTGATGTTTTTTCAACAAATGCATCTCGCAAAATTTGCCCAGAGTATCGCTTACCGGCGTGGTCCGCCCAAACCGTCAATTCGTTGAGTTTTTTTGCATCAAAATTAAAAACTTGGTTCGAATGAACGGTTTCTGATGCGACGCTGTTGAGAGGCTCAGAAAGTTGTTTTTGTTCAAAGTACGAATTGATAAATCTTTGATCTTCAATTTCTAGAGTTGAAAGGGCTGACTGCTTTTCATCCCATGCTGGTACAATAATCTTTTGGCAGCGGCTCCCAATAGTCGCAGGGAGCGACGATGGTTGCGCTGTTGTAAGAACAAAAACACATGCAGCTTGTGGTTCTTCTAGGGTCTTGAGTAGAGCGTTGGCACTTTGATTGTTCAAGCGCTCAACTCTTTCGAGTAGGAAGAATCGCCTTGCGGCAAATGTGGGCGGATATAATGATCGGTTTCTGAATAGTTCGACATCATCTTTACGCAGGACTGCTCTTTCGCTGTCTGTTCTGTGTAGGTCAGGGTGTCGGTCATACGCATCCCAAAACCCCTGAGACTCGAGGGGCGCGCCTGGTGATGATAGCTCAATTCGCGCAAGTTTCTTAAGAAGCACTTCAATGAGCGCCGTAGGAGTCGCTTTTTCAGAGAAGGACCGGCTGACGAGCAAATAAGCGTGATGTTTGGAGTTTTCAAGCTTATTTTCCAGCAGCTGATTAAAGAATTCTTGACTCATTGGAATGGGAGTCCGAAGTGCTGTGAAACGGCACTGAGTATCTCACGAGCGACACTTTCAATTGAGCCGCTGCCATCGATGAGCACACGTTTCGGAACACGCCCGTCAGGGTAGGGCGTTTTTGAGGTACACAGATTCTCAAATGCCTCATGGAGAGTAGAATCATTCAACAGTTCCGTATCGAGCCGATCGGCTAAAGTGCCAGCTCTTGCAGCAACTCTGCTTTTTGAAACTTCCTGAGGCACAACGAGGACGAAAGTCAGGTCAGGCTGTAATGTGCCTAAGAGCGGAGCTGCAATTGTGTCAATTTCCGTTTTCGCAATTTTGCCCCGCACACCTTGGTAAACATAGCTAGAATCGAGGAATCGGTCGCAAACGACCCATTGTTTGATCGCAAGTGAAGGTTTGATCAATTTTTCGATGTGCTGGCAGCGAGCAGCCATGACCAAAAGAAGCTCTGTTCGGGGGGTAGGCTCATCGCCACTCTCAGGCACACTCTTGAAGACCTTGCGGATGTCTTCCGCCAATGGAGTTCCACCGGGCTCGCGAGTCTCAACGACGTCTAAATTGCGATCCCGTAAAGTTTTAGTAAGGAGTGAAGATTGTGTGCTTTTTCCTGTTCCTTCACCACCCTCAAAAACAATGAACGGCATAAATTGCACTCCTGAAATTCGAATTCACTGCGTATTGACGTCGTCAAGTCTCCGGCCATGTCATGGCAAAGATCCTTGGGATAACATTTGGCACAGAGTGGACACATCGACAACGGTTAGCCGGAATCATTGCCAGGTCGAAAGGGGATACGCATGCGAGTGGATTTGCTTACACTCTATGCATACTCGGATAAATCACACAGTCATCAGAGAGAGCTCTGGCGTGGCTTCCTGGCGTTGGTGTTTCCTATTTTGCTTGAATTTGATGCGGGTGAATTTGAGCGACTTATAGAGAATGCGCAATGTCGATCCGTCGACTCACTCCTTCGAGCAACCGAGTCTCCTGAAAGCTTAACTGAGTTTCTCTGGACTGCTTCAGGGCAGTTCGCCGAGAGCCTCGGCTTTGAGGCTGAACTTGGGCTGTCTGCCTTTCTGGACGTTGAACTTCCTTCTCGAATTCACTCACTTCAGTCTCTCCAGAGCTCGGGAGACAAAAGCAACTCACTCATTAGCGAGTGGCTTCAGGCTTTTAGGGGCGTTCAGCAACGTCCGGAGTTTGTGGAAATTGCAACGGAATGGAAGAGAGTCTTTGAACTTCTGAGCGATGGCTTATCAGACCTCGCAGACGAAGACGAAACTGCTGGTTATCAAGCTGAACCTGAGCCTTCGACTCAGAGTGACGAAGGACAGCCTTCTCAGCCAACGTCCACATTGCGAAAAGATCGACGCAGACAGGCTCGGAAAAAGTCCGGATAAATGCACGGTGCGTCCGTGGGTGGTTCGTCATCTGGTTGGGTTGCTACTTTGTTTATAGACTAGGTCAAGCTTTGCGGCGTGCAAGATTTTCTGGGTTTTGTGAGAGTGGAGACTTTGGCTCGGCTGTCATCTGCTCTTTCATTCGTCGTTGAGCGAAGCTCTTCGGACGTCGCCTACGCGCCTCCATCCCGTGAATGACTGGAGTGCTCATCTCATCATTTTCGGGCTCTTTTGCATCTTGAGAGATGATGTTCTGCTCCATAACATTTGAACTGTTATTATTGTTATTGTTGTTCATGCGAGACCGCAAAGAACTTTTGTAGGCACCTTTCAAGCTCGTTGCAAGACTGCGCGCGAGCCCTCTCAGGTTGTCCGACTGTTCGGTCAGCTCTTGAACGGAGTCCGCGTAGCGAGCAGACAGTGTTGAGTCGTCGAGCGCAGTTTCGTTGAGTTGCTTGATAGACTCATTTACTGAGGCAAAGCTTTCGAGTTGCATCTGCAGCGCTTGACCTGACTCTTCAACAAGCTCCGATAAATCGCGCGTGGTTTCAGCCAAAGCACTTACGCTTTCTGAGCACTGAGAAGCTGCGAAAGAGCCACGCTCTATGACTTCTCGACTGCTTGAGAGGAGGTGTTTGAAATCTCTTTGAGACTCTCTCATGAGCAAATCGACATCGGTTAATCCACTTTCTAGTAAGGTCGCGATGTCTTTTGCCGATTGTCCACTCGACTGAGACAAATGCGCTAGTTCCTCCGCAACAATAGAAAACCCACGGCCTAACTCTCCCGCCCGTGCGGCTTCAACTGAGGCATTCAATGAAATAATTTTAGTTTGAAAGATAAAATCGTTTACGATCTTAGTTTTGTCGCTCACACTCGAAATTGTGCGCAAAACATTTTCTATGCGTGCTGAATAAGTGTCGATTTTTTCAATCAGCGCATCATTGTTCCCTTGGGCTTTTTCAAATGCAGCAGCAATAGTCTCAGTTGCTGCTTGACTTTTCATAGTCTCATCGGAGTTAAGTGCAACATAATTTGCAGTTTTTCCCATGCTGTCAGCGTGCTTCACGAGCGAATCGGCTAGCATTTGAATGGCACTTCCAGACTTTTGGAGCGCCGAGTGACTTTTATCTCGTCCTTCGCCAAATTTTGAACCGAAACTTCCGATTTTTTCGATCAGAGGCTCGATTTTGTGAGCTGAGTCCAGCAGGTTGTCGGCGGACCGACCCAAGTTTCGGCGGACACTATTCATTATTGAATGTACAATGGAAGGCACGAGAGCGATACATGCAAGAGAGAGCAAGGCTATCCAAACGGTCCAGTTTCTGATGAGGCTATTAAACTCCTGTTTAAGTACTATCACTCGGTTCAATTCGGATGCAGAGAGTTCTGCGAGAGTGGAACTAATTAGCTCTTGAAGTTGTTTTTTATCTTGGTCGGCAAAATCGTACAGATCCATTGCCGTATCAGAGTCACCCGAAACTGCGGCTCTTAATATTTGGTCGCTGTGTTCTTTCCTTCGCAGTAGAGCAGCCTTGAGCTTTTCAATTGATTGAGGCGATGATTGCAGTTCGGGACGAACTGCAATGCTATTAACCTCACTTTCGATGGCTTTAAACAGATCTGCTGTTTGATTTGGATAAGTCGACAAAACGCTTAATTCTGACTCGAGTATGGCATCTGTTTCAACGAGTCTTATATCTCTGATTTTGTGTTGAATTTGATTAATTCTCTGTACATTCTCAAATCTAGTGTAATAACTATTGAAAGATTTCTCGAGCAACAAAAGTCCTGCAAGTGCTGCAACGGCAAAGACCGCAAACGCGATGACAACCGTTAGGCTTGAAAGTGCAATTTTTCTATTGAAGCTCCAGTATCTCATCAAGTTCCTCATGCTACGGAGGGAGAAAACCTTCCGCCATTCAGTTCATGTCTCTCTTCGAATGAAAATATTTTTTCTGTACTTAATATGACAAGGAATTGTCGCTCCATTCGTGCCATCGATTCGGTCACAGACAGGAGTGCATGTTGGCTGAAGGTGGGAGGAGGTTCGAGTTGTGAATCCTCAATTTGGACTACACCATCAACCTGTTCCACCTGCAAACCAATTAGAAGCTCCCCATGTTCGAGCACGAGGGTTGAGCATTCATCGTTGTTATTTTCTTGCGCCAGTCGGAATC
>JBEAPS010000404.1:0-6013 GCA_041164285.1 Pseudomonadota bacterium | reverse complement strand
TCTCTCACCACAACGTATCGTTTCGCTCGAGCGCACTGCTGTCGAGGGGTGTGTGTCGCTTTTGCATAACGGCAGGGAGCACTTCGGTCACAAGAACCGATGGATTGGGGCCGTTTTCCTGCACCCAGCCGCGTGCGCACAGGAGCGACGAACTGTCGAGAATGTGTTTGTAGTGTGACACGGTGTCGGGCCGGAGCACGAGGTTCATGGTACCCGACTCATCTTCCAATGTGATAAAAAGCATGCCTTTGGCAGTGCCGGGCGATTGCCGCACCATAATGAGTCCTGCCACGAGCACTTGGGTTTTGTGTCTTTTTTTACGCAGAGAAAAAGCGAGGCTCAGGTTTTCTGCAGGAATGGCGTAAGGCCAACCAATGTTTTTTAAGAGCTGCATGGGGTGGGGGCCAAAGGTGCTGCTGTAGGTAGAGAGATCGTCTTGCATGTTGTCCCACGCTTCATGCAGGCTCGGCTTTTCTGGAAACAGAATGTAGTCGGTGTCGGGCATGAGTGCCGAGGGACGCGCCATGAGAAGCCACAAAATATTGCGGCGGTTGTCGTCGAAGCGAGCAAAGCAATTGGCCTGCGCGAGAATGATTTTTTCATGAGAATAAAACGAGTCACACAGGGCAATGATGTGTTGCAGGTTGAGCTCTTTGCTGCTGCGCAACAGCTCCTGCCTGCGGACAACAAAATCGCGTCCGTGTGCTTCGTTGAGGCCACGCAGCATGCGAAGGCCGAGTTGGAGTGTGTTTTGTTTGGTGACGTAGTGATCCCATGCTGAGCGCACAATACAGGGCGGGTGAATGGTGATGCCGTTGTGTCGGGCCTCTTGAATGAGACTGTGCTCTGAATAAAAGCCGAGAGGCTGAGAGTTGAGCAAGCCAGTGAGAAAAAACACCGGATGGTGCGCTTTGAGCCAACACGATGCATAGGCCAAATGGGCAAAACTTGTGGCATGTGACTCAGGGAAACCATACTGAGAAAAGCCTTCAATTTGCTTGTAAATGAGATCGGCAAACTCATCGGCAATGCCGTTTTGGCGCATGCCGTTGCGGAGCTTTTCTTCAAACTGGGAAATACGTCCTGTGAACTTCCATGCTCCC
Source organism: Pseudomonadota bacterium (assembly GCA_041164285.1). Taxonomy (GTDB): domain Bacteria; phylum Bdellovibrionota_B; class Oligoflexia; order Silvanigrellales; family Silvanigrellaceae; genus RFOM01. Next base: position 4,910 of record JBEAPS010000404.1, on the reverse strand, counting down.
ATGGCACGGCGCAGTTCGTCGGCTTCGCCGCCTGAGAAATTGCCCACAGCCATCGCAATGCGCATGACTTGCTCTTGAAACACAGGCACACCGAGTGTGCGGTGCAAAATGCTCTGCAGTTTTGGGTGAGCGTAATCGATCTTTTCAAGGCCACGTTTGCGTCTTACGTAGGTGGGAACAATCCCTGACACAATCGGGCCGGGTCGTACAATTCCTACCTGAATAACAATGTCATAAAAGGTGCGTGGCTTCACCTTGGGCAGCATGCTCATTTGCGCACGGCTTTCGATTTGAAACACGCCTGTGGTTTTCGCTTCGCAGATGAGATCGTAGGTTGTGCTGCACTCAGAGGGAATGGTGTCGAGTTGAATCGGAATGAGTGTACCGGGTAGATGCACACGGTGACGCTTAAGCTCGAAGAACGTTTTGCGGAGTGCTGTGAGCATACCAAGAGCAAGCACATCGATTTTAAAAAGGCCGAGCGCCTCAATGTCGTCTTTGCACCACTGCACTACACTGCGCCCCGCCATGGTGGCTGGTTCTGTGGGGCTGAGCTCGTTGAGCGGCTGATGACTGATGACAAAGCCTCCGGAGTGAATGCCGAGGTGGCGGGGGAAGCCCTTAATGAGCGCAATGAGCCGCTCCCAGCGTTCCGTAAATTCTTGTGGCTGTGGTTCGTTGAGCTCGTCGTCGTTGAGGCCGAGTGCCTTGCCAACGAAGCGGCGAGCACCGCGGCTGCGGAAGGTAATGACGTTGGCTACCATGGCAGCATGAGTGCGGCCGTAGCGTTCATAAATGTACTGAATGACCTCTTCACGTCGTTCATGCTCGAAGTCGACATCAATGTCGGGTGGTTCACCACGCTCACGGCTGATGAAGCGCTCAAACAGAACATCAGAGACCATTGGGTCGACAGCTGTAATGCCGAGCAGAAAACAGATGGCTGAGTTGGCCGACGAACCGCGCCCCTGACACAAAATGTTTTGCTCGCGGGCAAAGCGGACAATGTCCCACACGGTGAGAAAATAGTCTGAAAATTTAAGCTCACGCACAAGAGTCAACTCTTTTTCAGCGAGATCGGTCATGCGTTGCGGTGGGGCAGAGTTGTAGCGCTCAACGAGAGCACGGCGGACCAGATGCTCTAAAAACTCATGAGGAGTGAATCCTGCAGGAATGAATTTTGAAGGGTATTGGTATGTGAGTTCTGCGAGTGAAAATTGAAAGAAACCTGAAATTTTCAGGTTGTTTTTCAGTGCGTCAGAAAGCTCGGGGCACTTGGGGAACTGAAGCTCAAACTGCCGAACACTGCCAAGACTCCTGCGATGATTGCTAAAGCAGGCCCAACGAATGTTTTCTACAGGTTGGTTGAGGCGGATGGCCGTGAGAACGTCGTGGAGCTCTTTGCGCTCGGGCTCATGAAAAAAAACATCGGGTGTAGCGACAAGGGGCCAGCCAAACTCACGGTGGCACTTGAGATGGTTGGCAAACGCATGCCTTTCAAAGGGTGTGCTGGGAGGTGTGAGTGCCAAATGGAATGTGTGTGTGTAGCGCTCTGCGAAACTTCGAACGCAGTTGCTCCATGTAACAAAAATGCTGTTCTGTTTTGGAGAAAAAAGCTGCTGAAGCCCGCGCATAGGCCAAATCACAACAGCCTCTGTGGGCCAAGGAATGTGCGGGTCAGTGGGATCGAGGGGAGTGGCTATTTTGCCATTGCGGTGCACGTAGCTGAGAAGAGCACACAGCTGTGCATACGACTTTTTACTTGTGGCAAAAAACGCCACTCGATTTTGCAAGAAGACAGGCGCCTTCTGCAAAGGGGTGTTCCACATGTCAGCAGCGTACGGATCGGTTTTGAAGTGCTCCGGCACGGGACATTGTATGAGCACCTCAGCACCGTAAAAAATATTGAGTGGATGCGGATGATCTTTTGAAGCTAAATGGGTTTGAACAATTCCGTACACGCCGTCGAAATCGCATATTCCAAGACCTTGCCAGCCCTGCTCACACGCGCGGTTGACCAGTTCCGCCGGATACGAAGCGCCCTGAAGAAAAGAATAATTCGAATGGGTGAGCCAAGCGTACAAGTTAAAAGAGTCTTTCCTGCAGAGGGTTGTTTGAGAACTCGTAGATGCCCTTCACTGAAAACAGAGCTTCCTCAGGCAACGAATCGCTTGGGCAGCTCAGGAGTAGAGGAGGGGTGTGTGGTGTGTGGAGGGTGTAAAAATCCTCATTTTCGATGCTCTCGAGATATTCAATACAGGTGAAAGGCGTGTCGGCACCTTGCATGAGCTCAACCAGTTTGAGGGTGAGCTTTTCCCGTATGAGGTGGAGCGGGAGTTCTTGTGTTGCGTAGCGAAAAAGCGACACTGGCTCTGTTTTTTGTTTGCTCTTGCTCATGGTTGATTTCATTTTTTCAGCGTCGGCATCAACCCCCTGACTTAGGTTCTGTTGATTGATCTCTGTTGAAAAATTAGCCTGAAGAGGCACCTGAAACGCAGAGCCGACATGCTTGAGCTCCATGTTTTGAATGATTTGCTTGAGCGGAGCGGGAGAGCGTTGGTTATAGAGTCCGCCATCTTGTGATCCGTGGCATAGAGAAATGCGCAGTGGCTCAAGTGTGAGTTTGTAAATTTGAAATGCCTTGAAATAAAATGATGGCTCGTCTGGATGTTGAAACTCTTGCCCTTTGTGCGGCATTTTTGCAGCAATGTTGTCTAAAATGATGCGGGTGTTTTTGTTGAAAACAGTGATGGGCTCATTGAGAAGAGCAGTGTGTTCAATTCGAAATCCGTTTTCAACTTCCACCGAAATCTTCAAATCTCGAATTCCGAATCGTTGCTCGAGGCTGTTGTGAGCATCGACTTTTTTTAAAAGTCGTTTGAGGCAGCACTCGATCATGTCGGTCAGCTGACTGAGCGGATAGCTCATTTCATTTGAAAACTCTTCACACTCATTGTGAGAGGTGATGAAGTCTTGGGCGCAGAGGTCCTGCGGGAGGTCTTTAAACACCGTTCCGCACGAGAGCTCAGGGCGGTTGAGCATATTCCAAAACACAACAGCCCATGGTCCGAACCGGCGGCTGAGGTCGTCGTGGCTGAGATCCTCAGGAACGACAGCGGGACTTGTGAAGCGCATGGTGGCAGCAGATTCAGAAAATCGGTTGATGCTCTGCACGAGTTCTTTGAGTTCTGTTTGTTTGAGTTGAAGTAAACTTGAAAAAAACAAACCTGCGTCTTTCCATTGTGACCAACTGAGTTCTGAGAGATGGCTTCGAAAAACGAGATTGTTTGCATCGGCAATTGCAAACTCCATGTCAGGATGGGTTAATCCAAAATGAAGCCCTGCAAAAAGATGATCAGTCAGAAGGAGTCGCGGGCGCACACCGGCGTTCAGGCGCTGAACCTGAGAATGATAAAGGCGGGCAATGGCATCCCATGAGCCAAAGTAGCGGAGGGTGTGTTGAAGGGAGACGAGGAGGATGGTGAGGTGGGGGCGAAGGACATGCTCGGAGAGTGCCTGCGCCAGTGTACGGGCCGCGAAAAGTGAATTTGCATCGAGATTGGGTAAGAAAATATAGCCCCACATTATGCTGCCAGACTTCGCAACAGGCAGCCGTGAGCGCGCAGAGGTTTTGAGTCTGCGTTTATCAAACGGAACGAGTTGTTGGTTTTTTTGAAGTCGGGCAGATGGTTTCATGGGCGGGTTCCGAAGTCGTTGATGAGAATGAACACACGCTCACGCGGGTGCTGTGCGAGCAAGTTGGCTGGCTCTGGAATGAGCGGGTTGTGTTGTGCGGGGCGAAGCCACTTGTGCGCGCGCTTGAGCAGGCTCGGTGTTGAGCGCCCTTCAAAAACAATGGCATCGAAGTGCCCTTCGCTGCACACAGCTTCAACGCTTTGCTGTGCCTGAGTGGATTCCAAAAATAATGTGTGAGCGAGTGATAGCTCAAACGACTCCAGTGCACGGCAGTTCAATTGAGAGGAGCTTTGTGCTGGTGAGATCCAAGCGAGGTTGAGATGCAGTGATGGATCGCGTTCTTTCCTGCGAAGCTGAGCTTGGTGCTGACGCAAAGCTTCGAGTGTTTGTGCATAGGGTCTCATGCTCAAGGTGCGCAGCGCTGCAGGCAGTTGCGTGCGCAACTGTGACATAGATGTGCAGTTGAAAACGATGAGCCCTCCGCTTGTACGGCGATGGGCAGACACAAGAATGGCATTTGAGCCCATCAGATTCATGGGGTCAGAACTGGGTTTATGGGTAACAGGTGTGTGGTGAATGGCCTGCATGTTTCGGGTGTATGGCATATTTTTGTTGTAGAGACTTGTTTTGCTTTCAGTTTTCATGTACCACTTCCTCTAGGAAATCGGCTGGTTGCCAATCGCAAAAGAGCTGAGTGATGCTCTTTCACGTATGGGATACAAATGTATGGTACATCTCACAGAGCTTCAAGGCAAGGTTGTGTTTTATATTTTGCAATCCATTGAAAACACTGGAATGCCTCCAACCCTGCGCGAAATTGCTGCTCATTTTGAATGGCGGGCCGTGGGAAGTGCGCAAGATGTTGTGACTGTTCTCAGGAAAAAAGGATTCTTGCTTCCACCCGTTCCAGGCAAGTCGAGACAGCTTGTTCCAACACCTGAAGCGTATGAGTGGTGCAATACGCACACAGCCGATGGTCAGAGCTTTCGGCCAAGCAAAACGGAGCGCTTGCGCTCTGAGGTTTCTCAATCTGAAAGCACACCATATATGTCAGCCAGCAGAAATGTGATGACACGGGCATCTGTGGAAACATCTGCAACGCACACATCGTGTTTGTTTGTGCCAGTGCTTGGTCTTGTGCAGGCAGGTAATCCCAACGAAGCCATTGAACATGCAACCACATCGGTTCCCTTTTTAAATGTCCAAAAAAAATC
>JBEAPS010000403.1:0-2885 GCA_041164285.1 Pseudomonadota bacterium | reverse complement strand
CTTCCTGAGAGCGTTCTACGTTTCCGTGCAATTTATGGCATGGGCGAAGTCACTCGTGGTTACGATGGCGCAGGTAATAAAGTTGAGAACGGCTTGAAAGTGACAACCACAGGTGCAACAGCTGTTTTGGAATACGGTATTACCAACCGCATTTCGGCACAGTTCCTTGTTCCTTACCGCATGAATGGCAAGGTTAAGGTTGATGACGAAACTAAGTTTAAGAATGTCGGCTTGAGTCAACTGTTCCAAGAGAAGTTGAAAGAGATTAAGTTTGGTCTCGATCAGGCAGCCGGCGGCGTTGGCCTGTATACCAATAACTTACCAACACCCATCGATATTCCGTTAATTGAGGGAATTCCTCAATTCACGATTCCAGCTGGAGCGAAAGTTAAAGATACACTCGACCAGCTCGCTGCTTTCGCTGCTGCAAACCCTGCGCTCATTGAGTCAACCGCTAAGACGCTCGCTGAAGATACAAAATTCCAAGAAGGCCTTGGCGACATTGAGATTGGTGCAAAATACGCACTTTCAACTGTAGAACAGCCTTGGTTTGATGGCGTTCCCTTCTATACATCTGTTGCTGCAGGTGTTCGTCTGGACTCAAGCAAATATGCAGATGCAACCAAAAAAGGTGAGAGACCTGTTGGCCGTGGTACAACTGATGCTGCAATTCGTTTGAATGCAGACTACGAGCCAATTTTGGGTGTTCAACTCCAGCTCGAAAACCAGACAGAGTTCATGGTTGCCAAAGGTAAGGCTTGGAACTACTCCGAAGCTAACGGTGGTAAAGAGTTTGACCTTGAGCGCAAAGGCGCACGTCAGCTCGGTTACTCAAAACTTGTCGTTGCCCCAGGTACGTGGGTACCTGCGCTTGACACACTCGTATTGAATGCTCGGTATTCTTGGAGCAATGACTCTAAGACCGTCTTGGGAACAGTTGAGAAGTTGGGCGGCAATAGCAGAACAGCTGTCATTGGCGCGAGCTTCGATGGCTTGAACCTCGAGAACAAGATCCCTGTTCAGCTCGACTACGACCGATATATCGCAGCACGCGGTCGTGATGTAGAAAACGCAGCTGACGCACACGTCGTCACTCTCAAACTCTTCTACAAGTTCTGATTCCCTTGGAGTCCTAGGATGGGACTCCAACAGAGCTTGAAGAAGCGGGCGGCCTTCGGGCCGCCTTTTTTTTGGCTCCGGTAGTTGAATACCGGAGTCAATCGTATGAACAATAGTGTGGGGGCAAATTTCAACCGCGTGTGCGAAGGGAACCTGAAATGACGTTCGCGAATCACAAGAGGGCCTTGATTACGGGAGCTTCGGCGGGTTTGGGGCGTGAGTTTGCGTTGCAGATTGCTGCGCAGGGCACGGATGTCGTGCTTGTGGCAAGGCGGGGAGACAAACTCAAAGAGCTTTCGCAAGAAATACGCAAGAACGGTGTTATGGCCGAGTGTATTGTCGCTGATCTTGAAAAACCGAGTGACCGTGCACGCTTGCGCACAGTTATAGAAAGCACGGGTGTTGACCTTCTTATTAACAATGCCGGCTTTGGGAAGATTGGTGGTTTTACAGAAATTCCACTTGAGCTGCAGCTTGGTCAAATTGAGCTCAACGTAAAAGCACTTGTTGAGCTGACATATTATGCAGTGCCGGCATTCAGAAGAAATGGCTATGGAACAATAGTGAATATTGCATCCACAGCTTCATTTATTCCGATGCCAAACTTTGCTATTTATGCGGCTTCGAAAAAGTTTGTGCGGGATTTTACTGAAGCTCTTGCACATGAACTGAAAGGCACGGGCGTGCGTGCATGTGCTGTTTGCCCCGGACCGACGGAGACTGAGTTCTTTGAAGTGGCAGGCACTGCCGACAAACTGAGGCTGGGCATGATGAAGTGTGATGAAGCCGTAGCCGAAGCGTTGGCCGGTGTGGCTCGTGGCGAAGCCCGTGTCGTTTTGGGCGCTTCCAATAAAGCACTTGCTGCTGCGTCTCGCATGCTGCCTGATAAGCTCAGCATGAATATTGCAGCCATGCTCACAAAGTCGTAAGCACAGTTTCATGGAACTGAACTCTTATTTGTTTGCCGATGATGAACATGTTAGGCGCGAGCGGGCTAAAGTCCGTGAGGCTAAGAAGAGCCGCTGGTGGCAGCAGAAAACAGCGAATGGCTTGTGTCACTATTGTGGCCGTAAGTTTACCTTTAAACAACTGACCATGGACCATATTGTGCCTATTGCGCGCGGTGGCACAACGACTCCCGGAAATGTGGTTCCTTGCTGTGCTGAGTGTAACAAAAAAAAGAGCGTCGATACCCCAATCGACACTCTGCTCACTTCTGAGAAAAGTGAAGCCTCAAACGACGATTGATTTAATTTCAGCGGTGTCGCTACTTGGTTCGCCTTGCGTGAGTGCTGAAATCAAACCTTTGAAGGCATCAGTCCAGATTTTTCCATGCATTTCTTTTTTCATAAGCATCAAGGCTTCAAAACGGGTTCTTTTGCGATGATAGCTACGTGTCGTTGTTAGAGCATTGAAAATGTCAGCCACGCTGACAAGAAGAGCCGGCAATGGAATTTCGCCTGCCTTTAGGTTGAATGGATATCCGCTGCCATCGAGTTTTTCATGATGGTAAAGAATGATATCGCGCACCATATTGGGCACATTGAGTGCTTCCACCGCTTTGAATCCGTCTTCCGGATGCTTTTTCATTTGGGTCCATTCGCTGTCGAGCAGTGGCCCATTTTTATTTAGAATATGCAGCGGAGTGTGTCTTTTTCCCAAGTCGTGGAGTAGGCCACCGAGGGCAAAGCTTCGCAGTACCTCAGGATTGTTTTCGCCCATGGCTTTTGCCATTGCAACCGAGAGGATTCACACCCCGCTGGAAT
>JBEAPS010000402.1:0-7235 GCA_041164285.1 Pseudomonadota bacterium | reverse complement strand
TTTCCGATCAAATTGATGCTGGTTTGGAGTTGGGTAAGTTGATGAGTTCCCGCACAGGTTATGTGGGCTTACGTACGAACCATTACTTTGCTCAGAAGCGTTGGGGGATTGCTTTGAGTTTGCAGTCCGGTATCGGCACAGGAATTCACTCAAATATTTTGCCCGAAATTGCAGACATTGGAGTCTCAGTAGACGCTGATTTGCGTGGAGCGTACGCTCACCCCTTTCTTGATGGGCGCGTGAGTCTTGGTGTGGCTCCGTTTATTCGGACTCGGGGTCAGATTGGTGCGGCAAATCTGTCAATTAGCGATGTGAGCAACAAAGACTCAGAATATCTGAAACCAAAACTGGGCACTGGATTGGGGCTCGACTTTGGTCTGATGGTTCGCCCTTTTAAAGTTTGGTCTCCGACTTTCGGACTAGCTATTGTCAACGTTGGGGATACCCACCTAAAAGCCTCTGAGGACTCATTTATTTCCAAGTTCGAGGCCTTTAAAGGTAGTGAAGTCGCATCGCCCCAACCGCTCAGGCAGCTTGTCAATGCTGGCTTCTCGATCACTCCAATAGACGGTAGAGGTTTTGTTCGGGTTTCCGGGGAGCTTAGAGAAATCAATCGCCCGACGCCGGCCGAACTCAAACCTGCAGGTTCAGTGGAAGCCGGCTTTCGCTCGAGTATTGTGAGAGCAACTGGGGCATTGGGCTGGGGTAATGGCGGGTGGTCAGCTGGAGTCGAAGCACGGGCATTTTTGAAGCTTCGGCTAGCCACGTACATTGAGCCTAACCTTCTGTTTGCCCGAAAAGAAAATCAACGTGTCTGGGTTTTCTCATTCGGAATTTGATGGCACACGCTGTGAGAATCAAATAATAAAAATAGTTTTGGAGACTCACGTATGAAATTGAATCTAAATGGCATTCAAAAGATATGCCTCAGCGGAATAGTTGCGACTGCGGTACAAATAGTGACTATGAACCCAGCTTTTGCAAACGAGCTGAGTGAAGAAGCTTCTGCATCGGCGGCAACTCCGGCAGACCCCGTGAGCACCTCTGCTGCGGATAAGCAAGTCCAAAATCAACAGTCGCCTGGGAGTGCAGACGCGACACCTGCTGAGTGGGTGATCCACATGCGCGGAATTGTTGGTACGGCGCGTACCTCCAGCATTGATGATTTTAGTTCTGACAGGTTTGGTGCCGCTGTTTTTGCCGGAACAATTTTGAGCAATGTCGAACTTCCCATGTTGCTGGCAGATGCCAAAGACTTTTCATTGGGATTGAGTTACCAGACGTTCACAGGTGTATTAGTGGGTCAGAATCAAGCAGCTGCTCTGCAGTCACTTGGGGCTCAGGCTCGATTTGTACTTGTTCCGAGCTTTCTTAGTGGAGCTGACTTGAGTGTCCATGGGGGCATCGCTCTGCAGCGGTTGGTTTTTGAGAGCCAAGCAGATGGTCTTGAAAAAGCTGAATTGGGTGGTGCAGTCACAGCGGGTGCCTACGTGCGATGGCTTGTGCACGGCCCGGTTGCAGTTCTGGCAGGTGCGGATCTCGTTGCTGGCAACGCGAGTTGGGCAGGGATTTCAGCAGGTGTTGAGGCCTCGTTTTAAACCATTGAAATGCAGTCAGTTGGGTCTTTGGAGTGTTGCTGCTCGTCGAATTTGATTCAGATTCTGTTGTTTAAATTCGCTCTTGATTTGCGAGCCCTCAATTGGCTGGCCGCGACAGTCTAGGCTTCCCCCATCAAGTAAACCCACTTGAGACAATGAAGCTCGTGTCCCCGGATAAAGTAACACTCTTTGCTCGTTAGGAATCACAATTTCTTCAATTTGTGACTCATCAAGTCCATAGCTCAAAAGTGCACCCTGAGTTTCATTACTTCCCACTTTCACAGTTTTCAGCAGTTCTTCCACAGGCAGTTGCGAATCGAAAATGAACAAATTGCGAAGGCTAACCCCGCTTTTATATTTTGCTTCGAACTCAATTCCAGCGACTACGGTTGAGTCACTTATAAAGAAACGTCGCGAACTATAGTCATCACCTTCGCAGGATCCGGCGCAGCTCACCCGCATGTTAGCCTTGCCTCGCTGATTGCCTAGAATGATTCCGGTTGTCTCTGTTTTACAGAGAGTGACAACTTGCTCTGAGCTGTAAGATGCCTGGTTGTAATCTCTCGGCTTACAAGACTCTACAACTGCAAGAAGTATGAAAACTGGTGCAATTTTTAACAAAAATTTCATACGTGTACTTCCTTCAAATGCCATCTAATCATCGGCACCAATAATCGTATAACTGAGTGCAAAATTTGCCGGTGCTTTTTGAAACCTGTTTATTCTTTTTAGTTGTGTGGCATTCAAATACTTCGTTTTTTTTCAAAACTGAACGCCCATACCAACTCGAAAGGAAAGAGACTCTGATTGCACTTTTGATGTCTCATCGTTGATGAGTGGGATGAGGAGGGGCACATTCTTATACTGAAGATTGACCTCAGCAAAGAGGAGATCTATCAGTGGAACTTTAACTGCGACGTCTGCAAAAATTGGAATGCCTTGTGTTGCCATAGTTTCGCTTGTGTTTGTGAAGTTACCATCCTCAATAATGGGTGTTTTGTATGAGCCTCCGAGGCCGATTCCAGCAACTAGAGAGAGTTCGGTCGAGCTTGCAATGAGCGCACCCGTGCCTAGATAAAGTCCGAAAGTACTCCCGGAGACATCACGGATGGCCTGAAACAGCGCTGCCTCATCATTAGAGATCTTGGTGAGTTTAGATTTAGAGTTCGTACTCTCATAGAGCACAGCACCCAGCTCTGCCCATAAAGACAATGGATTGAATAGAGCACGAATTCCACCTCGAGCATCAATTTTTGTTGTGGAAATGCTCTGGCTTCCTGCAACTATTTGTTCTTTGACCAAATCTATTGCTGGACTGGTTTGTGAAGACTCAAAGCCAGCACTCACATGAGACTTAAAATTAAAATTTGAAATTCGGATTGGAGTCTTCGGAAAAACGCCGGAAACTCGTGCTCCAAATCCTTTTTGATTGAATGAGGGTGAAATGAACTTATTCAGTCCCAGACCAGGAACCGTGTTTTGTGTCACAATATATTGCGGAATTATGAAGACAATCTTATCTGTAGCAGAAAAAAATGACGCAGAATGCGAAGCTGCTCCGGTCCTAAGTGCCCTTATTTGTTTTCCTCTGTAAATATTACAGTTTGTGTTTCCGTCGATCACGATTGCCGCTGCTCGATTTGTTTTGCTGTTTTTTTTGCCTACCTTGGCAGTTCCTAGTCGCTTTTGATTTGTGTCGATAATTTCTACGTAATCACCTGTAGCAAATTTCGAGTTGAGAATTTCAACAAGACAGGATGTGGTGCTTTTCGTTTTTTTTGTTCTAGAAATACTTGATTTGCCGTCAGTTGTTGCCTTTGCAAAGGCTACTTGTGGAGTGAAAATAGCAACGAAACAAATCTGCGTCAGTATAAAACTGATGCTGAATTTTCGCATAAAATGAAGCAGTAAGTGTCCCGTCACATGTTCAGCCCGTTTGTTTATAATGTCCCAGAATGAATTCGTTTTATTTATGGGGGAAGAATAAATCTTGCCGAGTTGATTGTTATTTCAGGTTCTTGAATGCAGTTTGATTCACATTCTGAAGCCAGAAAGTTGTGTGGAGTGTAAAACTTGCCCTGTTTTTAGCTACATTCGAATCATAGAGTGAAAGCGGAGGCGAAATGGTTTTCACCAATACCGTTTACTTGCAAACTGCACTTCTTAATTTGCTTGCAGTGAACTCGTCTCTGCATGAGGACGCTTCCTTTACTCAGTTGACACCTGCTGTTTTGAAATCAAGTCAATTTTCTCAGAAAGAATCTTTAATTGCGGATAGGGGTCACTGGAAGTGGAATGGAATTGAAATTTATGGATCTGGTTTCAGATATTTGCTGCCATCAGGTGACAGGACGAATGGTTGGTTTGCTGGTTATGCGCCGGCGCAGCAACAATTGAGTGAAGTTTTCTTTTCAACCTCGCCTTTCCTTCATGATGCCAAATCAGCGCAGTTTGAGATGGCTCAAAAACTTGGAGTTGGGACTTGGCGTATTCCGTTGCCAAGTCCAATCTATCATAGAAAAAATGGGGAACTAGAAAACTGGTGGCGAGTGGTGCTTCCAAATAGACAAACATATTGGCTGCGAGACTCTGACTCGTGGTTGTCAGAAGAAGTTCCTCAAGCCATGGGCGCAACCGCGCAGGTTAAAGTATATCGAGAGAACAAAGTCGCTTCATCTGCAGCTGGCATTGAGCTGATTGAATTGAGCGACTTGCTCAATCCTTCGTACTTAAGGAGCCGGTTGTTTCGAATTCTTAATTGCCTTGATAATGCAAAGTCCTACGAGGTATGCGGCAACTTTGCGCGGGCGAGCCGCGATGTCTATGACTATCCCTTTGATTCTCCCGAATATTCAGAAATGGTGGGCTATTATTCTATACAACGAGCAATGCAGTGGCATTTGAACATCCAAAGTGACGCTCAGAAAAAGTATTTTGCTGACTTTGGTCTTGCTGGGCCGATTGACGTTTTCGTTCGTGCTGAAGATACGTTTGGGGCAGGTCCAGCTTATGCTCCTGTAGGTCGATCGGTTGGAACCACTAATCCCATTATTTTTATTACAACAGGTGAAGAGTCCGAGGAAGCAACTGACCTCAAGTTCTTCAGTAAAGATTCTGATGTATTCTTTCATGAGTTTACTCATCATGTTTTATATCGCTCAGTGAAGCCTCCGGCAATATCAGATGTCGATGGTGGTTCGATAGTCGTACAACCTCGAGCCTTGCAGGAAGGACTTGCGGATTATTTCACATACGCAATTACGGGAAACAATTTACTTGCAGAGAGTTCGTCGAACTCAGGTTTCCTGCGTAATGGAAACTTTCAAGGACCTCTTTTTGAGCGGTTGTTTGATCCGCCAGAAATCGGGAAAGCGTATGACATTGGTGATGTTATTAGCGCAACGCTCTGGAAGTTGCGTCAGCAACTTTCGATTTGGCAGGGCGAGTACAACCAGATTGATAAAATTGCATGGGACGCGATCGACTTGTTGCCAGAAGTCGCTACACTTTATCAATTTGCTTGTGCTGTTTATGTGGCTGCCGGTGACCTAGAGAAGCAGAGTAATTTGTCTGCTGGTACCCTGACTGGGCCGATTGCGGCAGAGTTTGTGGAACGTTTGTTTTTTGAGAATACAACTGTCGATTCAGGTGCCTTTTGTCCGAATGCATCTGATTTACTCAAATTTGCTGACACACTCGATGAACAAGAAAGCGTCTTACCACCCTTGTCGGGTGAAAAAACATTAGTTGAATTTACTGGAGAGTCGCCGGATGCTTTGCCCCCCTTTTCGGGAAGTCTCTATCTGCCGCAACAAACTAGGAAAACCTGGTGTGGTGTTGTTGCTTATGAAAGTGAAACTACTGGAAGTACTGGAATACTACTTCTCTTATGTGCACCGCTGCTCATCGGATGGATTCCTCGTAGATTTTTTGAATGGATACATCGCTTCCAAGAAATCCTCCGCGCCGCTGCAGCCAAATGAAATCGGGCCTATCGTCTTGTAGCCAGACGCCTCCAAGAATCTCTCCATTTCTGTTGAGCTCAAGTCTGTAGCGATACAAGACTGACCTTGTTACTGGACGTTCTGCCAATTGACCAAGAGGCTCCCATTGCGGCTGTATTTCGATACTGTAGTGCATCAGTGTTTCAACCACGACTTCTTCGTGAGTGTCCCGAGCTGAGCCTGGAGAAGGGCCTCTTCTTGAGAGCTCCCTGCTTGAAAACTCGTATATTGGTTGATTCCAAACCTCGCCCATACGCGCGACGTCAGCTATAAATCCTTCTTTTAAAATCCCAATTTGATTAGCAAGAACAATGTGAAATGCTCCTGCGTTTGCATCGCGGCAAGGCGGTGTATTGAGACCAATGTTTCCAAAAATGGGACATCGTGCACCAAGACCAACAGCAGTTAAAGAATTTTTAGTAGCCATGTGCCATGTGAGCAGCGCTTTCACATCGGATGAGCCAAATGGAATTGTAAATCCATTGCTGGCTTTTAGTGTCAGGGGCTTTGGCTCCAAAAATTCAAGAGATGCAGGTGCCCATCCATGACAGAGCCCCTCCCATGCCGCAGCTCCGGGATAGGTGCGCTTCCTTTCTGACAACACTGTTGGGTAGTCAAATCGATCGTTGAATATATCAAGCTTTTCTGCGGGTGAAAGCTTCGAGATTTCTTGTTGAGACATTGTTCGCAATTTCATTCGACTCGGTGATGAATAGGAAAACGGACTTCCAATCGGATTGAGCCAGCGAAATGCAATTCCTGCTTTCTGCGTAGGCCAATAAGAGTCGGACCATGGAATTTGATTAAGTCGACCAGTTGTAGGGAGGCGTTTGAGCCGCAATTCATAGTTACGACCGAATCTTGATGGCTGGTTGATTACATCCCATGCCTCAAAGACTCTGGAGGAATCGCTCCTGATTTGGTTTTCATCGGAGCATGAAGCAAGAAGAGTTAGCGAAGAAAGAGCAAATAATTTAAACCAATTTGCGTTCCAAACCCGAACGGTAGTCTGAGTGCGTAGCTGAATACTAGATCTGCCACGAGGAATCGAAGGTGTTGCCATGGCTGCCCCCTCGAAATGCAATTGTTCGTGAACATGACTCGTCTCAGTTCACTGTAAGCTCGGAGTCGATTCGTTTTGAAGGAGCTTCTTTGATGTGTGGCAAAGGTTTCTCTTCGCACTCTTTGTTGATGAGGAGCTGGTCATGGCATGTTCGCTCAAATGCTTCAACAGCACTTCGGTGATCAAGATAGGCGTCGTAGGGTGAATCATACGGGCTAAAATACTTGTGCACGTCGCCATCGTGCGAGTACTTAATGCACATGTAGTAAAAGTGATCACTTGTTTGTAGTTTTCGCCACTGTTCGGTGAGATGAGCCGATCCAATCGACTTTACAAGAGGTTCTAGAGCCATGACGCTGTTTAAAGCTTCCTCCTGTAGAGGATTGCTTAGCCAGGCGGATAAGTCTCGCTCAGTGTCTGCCCAACTTGTTGGGACGGGCACACTCATTGCCTCGCGGGCATCGAAAGAAGCAGCCTCGTCTACACCCACAAAGTGAATGCGGGGATGACTCACGACTCTATGAATAAGGTCTTCAAAGAAATGAAAAATTCCTGAATCAGCCCACTGAT
>JBEAPS010000401.1:0-4285 GCA_041164285.1 Pseudomonadota bacterium | reverse complement strand
AGGGAACGCGCACCAGTTCGAAGCGTCCTTTAAACGATGGCCAGTCAGGTGATGCTTTGAATGCGTCAAGGTGTTTCTCGTTCGCACTTGCCATCATGACCAGGTCGAGATCCGCATAGCCTGAAGACAAGTTGATGCTCATGCGCTCAACCGTGGTGAGCAAGTATTTGAAAGCTTCGAGAGGTCGCTTGAGGAGATCCGCAAACTCAATGAATCCACGGTTGGCATCGACAAGATCACCTGACGGCTCAAAGAATCGAATGTTTTGAAGCACAGGTGGTAGATTTTGTAGATGCCGCTCCATGGTGATTTGCTTGTCTTGTGCGTCGATTGTCATTTGAGGTTCTACAGTTGCGATCCCGTTGCGGTATCTTGAGCTAAAAAAGAATCTTTCCACCTGAACATGACGGAGGACTTTCTCGAGATCGCCATGGTACGCCACGAGGAGTGCTTCAAAGATCTTTTTGTTTTTGGTGCTCAGATCACTTTCAACCAAAAACGCTGGGAGGCTTTCAATTGGTTCGTTGCGAATGCTTTTGAGGAAGGTGATCCGTTTACTGCCCGGAAGTAGGAAGACAGGATTTTCTCTGAGCTCGCTGATAATTTTGCAGAGAAGCTCGTCGTCTGTTAGATGAGCAAAACTCCCTTTTAGATTTTTTAGATTCGGCGCATCACCAAAGCCGATTTTTTTGCCGCCGTCCTGTGTGCTGAGTCCTTCGTGGCCAAGTTTTTCGTTCGGGAACACCCAGTTGAATCTGTAGATGGCGCCATCGTCGGTTTTTGAATATTCCTCGAGTGCTTGCGCCAATGCTTCGGCAGTTGATGACTTTGATGAGCCATTGGGACCGTGCAAGAGAATGAGTTTGTCAACGCGTCCTTGTCGAACAAACTGTTCGAGAATTTTGTAGATGTTTGCGTGTGCCTCTTGTTGACCAACGATGGCTGGACGATTGCGTCCGCGATTGCGCTCAAAGAGGGAGTAGTGTGTCTGCGGCCCCTCGTGCCCATTAACGGTTTCGGTTGTTCCGAATGAGTCGATCATATCTTTGATATATTGTGCGGAGGTTCGCAGCAGTTTTTCCGGTCTCTTCGCTACGAGCTCAAGATACTCCTCAAAGGAAAGAATGTAATTTTTCTCTTTGAAATCACGCTTGGATTCTGTCGTAATGGCTTCGAGGAGTTGTGTAACAGAGTCTTGTTGTGCCATGGGTTCGTCCTAGCTGTGAAAGTCTTGTGTCCGTCTCTTGTTCTCCTGCGATGATAGTTTATTATCTACTGCAAAGTAAGCGCAGAGTGCCAAACGAGCTCACACGAGGTGTAAGAATTTGAAAAAGAAGTTCGTGCTCGATACCAATGTGTTGTTATCCAATCCTGGAGCAGTGTTCTCTTTTGAGGACAACGACGTTTACCTTCCCATATCCGTGATCGAGGAACTCGATACATTCAAAAAAGGTTTGAGTGAGACAGGGCGTAATGCTCGGCATTTGTCCCGGATCATCGACGATTTGCGCAGTCGGGGTTCATTGAGCACCGGGATTCCCTTGTTTCCCGATCGTGTGGATAGTGGTCATGTGTTTGTCACGTTGGATTCAGATATGGCGCTTTTGCCACCGTATTTTGAGCGCAAGGCTGACAACTTGATTCTCTCAGTGGCTTTGATGCTCAAATCGAAGTCTTCGGTGCCTGTTGTCTTAATCACAAAGGACTCCAATCTCCGGATCAAAGCGGACGCATTGGGGATCGCTGTTGAGGATTTCGAGGCAGACAAAGTCAATATCGACGAACTCTACACAGGGATTGCGGAGTTTGAGGTTGATGGTGGCATGTTGAGAGATTTTCTCTCGACGGGGTCTGTGTCTCTCGAAGGGTATGACCTCATGCCTAATCAGTACGTCATACTTCGTGATGCTGAGCAGGCAACACAGTTTGTTTATGGGAAGTATGACCACGTTACAGGGAGCCTCAGACCTCTGAACTTTGGTGGCAAAGATTATGTCTGGGGAATATATCCACGCAATCTAGAGCAAAGCTTTGCTCTAGATTTGCTCCTTGATGATGACATCAAAATGGTGACTCTTGTGGGCACCGCAGGCACCGGTAAGACGTTGTTGGCTATTGCAGCTGGCCTTGAAAAGACGACCGATGAGGCTCGCTATCAAAAGTTGCTCGTAAGCCGTCCGATATTTCCGCTCGGTCGTGACGTTGGTTTCCTTCCAGGTACTCTCGAGGAAAAATTAAATCCGTGGATGCAGCCTATTTTTGACAATCTGGAGCTGTTGCTAGGTGGGCACGGGCAGGGGCGTGGTAAACGACTGTCGCAGAGCTACCATGAATTGATTTCCCAAGGGATTCTTGAAGTTGAGCCATTGACCTATATCCGCGGCCGTTCGATCCCTAATCAGTTTTTTATTGTTGATGAGGCTCAAAACTTAACGCCACACGAGATAAAAACAATTCTGACACGCGCCGGCGATAATACGAAAGTCATTTTGACGGGCGATCCCTACCAAATCGACAACCCGTATGTTGACGCTTCATCAAATGGTTTGACCTACGTCGTCGAACGTTTCCGCCGTGAGGGAATTGGGGGACACGTGACACTCGTCAAGGGTGAGCGATCTGCTCTTGCGACGATCGCAGCTAATTTGTTGTAAGTGGGAGAGACGCTTTCGATGAAAATGCTGGATGCAATCGTCCTTTCTGTCGTTGAGGGCATCACGGAATTTTTGCCTGTGAGTTCGACGGGACACATGATTTTGTTTCAACGCCTTTTAGGTGTTGAAGAGTCAGAGGCTGTCGATGCCTTCCTTGTGATCGTTCAATCGGGCGCAATTCTCGCAGTTGTAACTGTCTTTTGGCCAACGTTTATGCGTTGGCTTCGTGCATGGGTTTCGTTGATTGGGTTGAGTCGTTCAGATGGGCGGGCGCGGGTCATTGGTGATCGGGTGCAGTCAATCTATTTTGCTTTGTCTGTTATTCCGTTCGCTGTCGTTGGTTATTTTAACAAAGATTTTATTAAATCTTTGTTCGACGTTCGCGTTGTGGCCTACGCCCTGTTGTTTGGTGGATTGTTTATATTGGTTGATGAGTGGTTTTTGGCGCCTCGTCGTTCGGGAAAGGAACGGTCGCTCGAGAGTTTTTCTTTGGTCGATTCGCTTGTGATTGGTCTGGGTCAATGTTTAGCCTTGTGGCCTGGGTTTAGTCGTTCGGCGGCGACAATCATCTTCGGGAGGTGGCGTGGTTTTAGTCGAACGTCATCTGCTGAAGTGAGCTTTCTCATCGGTTTGCCCACACTGTGTGGCGTGGCTGTGTATGAAGCGCGCAGTTCTTGGGAGCTGATTTCCGAGGAGATGCGTCTTCAGCTTTTGGTTGGGATCGGAGTGTCGTGGATAACGGCGTTCATCTGCGTAAAATCATTTTTAATTTTTCTTAGACGCTTTCCACTTTCGATCTTCGCATATTACCGCATCATCGTGGCCGCGTTGCTGCTTTACTTGTGGAATTGATCTCAGACAGAGGCTTGCTGTTGCGGCTCTGCAGCTAATTGAACAAGTGTTAACGTTGGATTATGGCGGCGTACGTTCATTTGACCGAGGACCTGTGCACCTTCGTGCGCAATGAGGTTGGGGGATGTGACTGAGCCCTCGAGGTACCCCGTAGCGAGGAGTTCGGTGCAGTGTTTTGTGACGATGTCTCCGTAAACTCTGCCTCCGATTATGGCAATTCCTACGCGAACATGTCCCTCAATGATTGCAGTTTCTCCGACGATGAGTGTGTCTTCCGAGTCGATGTCGCCATGGAAACGGCCATTGAGTCGGACGACTCCTGAGAAATTCAGCTTCCCGTCGAACTCGCAGCCTTCCTCAAGGAAAGCCCTTATTTCCCGATCGTTGTAGCTTTGTTCAGTCTTCTTCATAGCACGTCGCGCCTCAGTTGCCGTGATGCAATCCTCTTGGCGGACGCGTTTTGTTCACATCGGTCTGCGTGGATTGAGTCCAGGCGACAACATGAGTTCGGCGATACGCTCAAGATCTTCAAACGTGTAGTAAGAGATCTCAATTTTACCGCGGTCGGCGTCGCCGGAGATGCGAACTTTCGTACCCAAATGACCTTTGAATTGGTCGCAGAGTTGTCTCAAATCCTGAGAAATCTGCTGCTTCGGTGTACTTTCGCTCGAATTGCGGTCCTTTTTGAGTTCTTTCACCACATCTTCAGTTTGCCTGACGGAAAGTTTCTTGGAAACAATCATGTCGCGAACTTTGAGCTGCAATTTTTTCTCATCGAG
>JBEAPS010000400.1:0-3791 GCA_041164285.1 Pseudomonadota bacterium | reverse complement strand
TCTCGAGGGCATGCTCTAATTGCCGCATTTGATTCTCGGTCATAAATCCAGAATGTCTCAGGTCGCAAAGCTTCCAGCCTTGACCTCGATGCCGTCGCATCGACACATAACCCTCAGATCTTGCAACTGGCGAATGACAAACATGCACGCGAACACCTGAGCGCATCACGAAGTCTGAAAAAACTCCAGACCCGAAAACATCTGAATTCGCAAAGGAACTCTGAAACAGCAACCAATTCTCAAAGCTAGACCAATCGTGAAAAGGAAAATCGACTTTCTCCCACTGACCAACTCGCTCCACCCAGACACCAGTTAATCCATTGACCACAACCTCAGTGATGAGCTCGTCATTGAGATGTCCAAAGAAAGGGCCTTCAAAGCTAACGTCGCATAATAACGCCAAAGCCAGATCAAAAAACTTAGATATTTCCATCCCAACTTGCAGGATGAGAACGTGAATTTGGGCAGAAATCTGGGACGTTATCTCACTCAGAACTTTATCCTCGGGAAGACTAAAGTCGTGAAGCAGTTGAGACGAAACAACGACACTTCGTCTCAACTTTTGGTATTCCTGAGTCGAATAAAAATGAGAAAAAGAGTCAAAAAAAGGGTGCAAGGCTTCACGATCATATCGAACACAATCGCTCAAAAGAGATAATGAGACCTGAACATTTCGACCTAAAGCAAATTCAAGAGTCGAAAAACCAAATCGCATTTGAGAACCGATTCGGACGAAAATAAAGCCACGAAACACCGAAATCTTTAGTCCATCATCAGGGCTGAAGTGAGCGCTCAGGATGTCGCAAAGATCACTCGAACCAACAGAGTACCATCTCCCTTCTGTTGCCATGAAAAGCACGTCTGATGACTGGATCTGATTCTTGACCTTCTTCTGAACATCAACGCTGACCACGTCGCACTCCCGGAGCTATCTCCTTCTCACTCACTTCCATTCCGTCCACATCATTGGCGATTTTGCCGGCTGCATTGGCTTTGCTTTTTGCTTGTTCCTCTATTTCAGAGACTTCTTGACTAGATTGACCGGCAATTGCTGCTCCCAATGATGCGATCTTCGATTTTAAAGCTGCACCAAACAATGCCGTGACAGCGATCGATGCAACGGCCACCACACTCAAAAGAATTGCATATTCCGTCAAACTCTGTCCTGACTGCTTACTAAAAGATTTCATTCTAACCTCCTAGGCTAGATTTACTCACCAACAATTTCGAATTACAGAAGCACCAAGAGTGAGAAAAATTTTCTTGCCACTGTGTCCAAAAATCAGACACCAAAGATTGAATCATGATTTAATGATAATACAGGAGTATCGACGTATTCGAGGTCGATATGAAACATATATTCAAGAAAATGAGCAACTCTGATTCACTGATTCACTTTCTCATTCCTGAGTCGTTTTCTGAACGATCCACAGGAATAAAAATTTACCAGTGGATGAACTCTGATACGGTCATGCTATTCAAATCACCGTGCATACTTCATACATTTGGTCTGAACATAACAATAAAAATTCAAGAGTATTCCAAAAAAATCGAACCTATTAAAAAACCAATCCTAGTTGAACCAAATTCTATAATCTTCTGCTACAGTCGAAACAGTTGGATTGGAGAGTCTTTCATACCAACTAAATTAAACAACATGCAAAAATTGAATTTCCCTTCTGCGAGAATATCTAAAAAATTCAGCCTTATGAGGTTCAAATTTCAAATCATCTCAATTGCTACCACTCTAATCGCTTATGCATTTCTTGTTTGGGGTCATACAGAAGCAATTGCATCTCCTGCTTCAATTAAGATGCAGGTCGGCACAAGTAAAGAAGTCGTTCTAAATCAAGCTCCCAGGAGCCTAAACATATCCAACCCAGATGTCATAGATGTACAGCGTATTGGCCTCAGCAATAAAATACTCGTTACCGCCCTCAGCTCCGGAGAGGCGGTACTGATAGCGCAGTATCCTAACAGCTCAGAAAAGAGATGGAGCTTCGCCGTTGGATCAGCGACAGTTCAAGAGAAGCTGGTTGAACGACTTTCTTCGGCCTCACTTATCCGAACAGCTAAGGATCTGCAAAAGAAAACAGGCCTTGATGTTACAATAGACTCCGGCACAATCGCAATTTTTGGCCATTTGAGTAATGCCACACAAGCAAAGGCACTCATAGAAACCTGCCTTGGCCTCACCGAGTGTCAACCACGCTTCTCCATGAGTGAAGTTGCGCTCGCATTCATGGTCGAGTCACTGTCACAGTACTCAGCCCAGCTCGAATTCACAGATATTAAGCTAATCCCGAGCTTTGGTGGAATAATAGTTAAGGGGACAGTTCCAAAGGAAAGTGACAGAAATGACTTGATTAAACTCATCCGATCAGTTGTTCCCAAACCATTCGAACAATTAATGGTAGAAAAAGCGAGCCAGGAACTAATCGAGACGCAGCTCTCTTTTTTTAGAGTAAGTGAGACTGGCCTAACAGCTATGGGAATTTCTTCAACCATCGACCCGCAGACCAAGGCGGAAGGAGCACTTGCAACAATCTCTGTGCCAAATTCAGCTGGCAAACTGAAAGGTGGCCCACTGCTTAATTTTGCACTCCCCACTATCATGCTCAAGGCTCTGAGCAAAAAGGGGATCATTAAACAAATATCACAACCAACGCTCATCGTTGCAAGTGGGGGACGGGGAGAAATATCGTCAGGAGGTGAGCTCTTGTTTCAGAGTGGCGGACAGGTTCAAAAATTCTTGACTCAAAACTATGGTATTACAGTTGCGCTTCAGCCAAGGCTAATCGGAAAAAACAAAATCGTTCAGCGTGTAGACCTGAAAATTACACATCCCCAAAGTGATCCAACACAAAGTGCACTTTCATCTCTCACATCAAGTACTCTCACCACAGAAGTGAGTAGTGAGCCCGAGCAGCAAATACTTCTCACCCGGATTAGCCAACAAGCAACCGGAAAAAGTGTCTCAAAAGTTCCAATCATTGGACATATACCGATTCTAGGTGAGCTCTTTAAAACTAGGGAACTGAGTGGTGAAGATGCTGAATTGTGGATCACACTTAAAAGCAAACTCGTCCAGTCCGTTGCCCCAGTGCTCGAGCCAATGCGTGAGGGAAAAGACATCGATCCTAACTTCGGTCTGCTCGACTAATCGTAATCGAATACCTAAGGAGAAACATCTATTTTAACGCGAAATCCAGTCACGCCTAAAACATACCAAAATCTCTTGATATCGCCTTTTTGTTTACCAAAAAGACACCAAATGAGCCACTTCCGAAATTCACTCTCTAGTAACCAAACTGTTACTGAAAATCGCGAGTGGATTAAAGTCGCAAATGGAGATGTGTCCATCTTTTATTCCAAGACAAAATGGGGGCATCGTTTTTTCAAGACAATGAGAATTTTAGAAAATTCTCCGACACAGACACAGCGACCGTATCTAATGATATCAGGACTTCTCGTAATCTTTTTCTTTTTTGGTGCATATTTCATGTGCTCAAAATTTTTTCGAACGAGTCTGGAAGAGTATTCGGAAGGTGAGGCAGTTTCGAGAGCGTATACCATCGAAACTCCAATTAAAGAAGAGCCAGGACAAAAGTCTCCCTTGAATCCGACAACTGTTGACGAAGTAAAGTCTTCCATGAGATCAAATACATTTCCGAGAAAACACATTAACAGCGAAGCTTCTGTGAACAGAAAGATTGATCTCGATCCTTTTCGATGTTCTCCGGCGACCAACAGCAGGAATGTCGATAAAGAAGCGGATTTGGAGCCACTCT
>JBEAPS010000399.1:0-7265 GCA_041164285.1 Pseudomonadota bacterium | reverse complement strand
AAACGAAGGAAAAAGAGGAAGAAAACTGAAAGTTTATAATCAAAAACTCAAACAGCGAGCGAAATGAAGCCTCATGAAATTCAAATTTTTAAATCGCTTTAATATGTTAACTATCTGTCTATCCTTCTTCCTCACGACTTGCGCGGCGTACGACCTTGGTAAGGATGGAACAACCTATTATCAAATTGTGGATCCAGAGAATGCAGTTTGGGCAGATCAAATTAGCGTTATCGTTAGAGACAAATGTGCGACCTGCCACACGGATGAAAAGCCTTGGTACAAGCCGGAGAATACCCCTGAGAAGGCCAACGCAGAGAATCCGAACTTCGGTTTAAACAAAATTGCTCAAGAGGAATTTTGGGATCCGAAAAACGCTGAGCTAGTGAACGTCAAGAAGTGTATCACCAGCGTTTGCGGCCTCGAAGAGATACCAATGCCTCCAAAATACGCAACCCCACTCGATGAAAATGAAAAAACAGCTCTCCTCTCTTTCACTCAGAAGAAGCTGGATGAGCAAGCAAAAAACAATCCGTCCGCACTTTCCGTTTCGTACAATGAAAATTGCTTAGGTTGCCATGGCTCAAAAGGTGAAGGCATCGGCAACTTTCCAAAAATTGCCGGAACAACCCTCTCTATTGATGACTTCAAAAACATCATTGTCAATGGGCGCGGAGGCATGCCGAAGCAAGCCTCTTACGATATCAACCAAGCAGAATCAGATCTCGCCGAACTCCAGAAGCTTTGATCGCTTTGCTGTGAGCCAACTGCTCACAGAGCTGGAAGTACCTCGGTGCGCACCTCGCCAAAGCCAACGCGAAGACCGTCTTTTTCAGCCCAGCCAGTCATCGTGATGGTATCGCCATCTTCAATGAATTTTCGTTGTGTGCCATCAGGTAAAGAAATAGGCTTGGTACCTTTCCAGCACAGCTCGAGCATGGATCCGTAGCTGTCAGGGGTTGGTCCGCTGATCGTACCTGACCCATACACGTCACCGACATCAATATTCGTGCCATTGGAAGTCATGTGAGCGAGCTGCTGCGCCATACTCCAATACATATTCTTGAAATTCGTTTTACAAATGCGAATCGCTTCATTCATTTTTGCTGACTTGAGCCACACCTCAAGATGCACATCATATGCCTGCGGCCCCTGTGACTGAAGATACGGCAACACTGGAACCCTTTGCTCTGGGCCGAGGACACGAAACGGCTGCAACGCGTCGAGAGTCACAATCCATGGCGAAATACTTGTGGCAAAGGTTTTACCAAGGAACGGCCCGAGCGGAACATATTCCCACTTTTGAATATCGCGCGCCGACCAATCGTTGAGAAGAGTCATCCCAAAAATGTGCTCATCAGTTCGGCTGATATCAATTGGGTGGCCTAGTTGGGTGCTTTGCCCTGTGATGAAGGCCATCTCCAACTCGAAGTCGAGTTGCTTTGAGGATCCAAATGCGGGCGCGGGCTCTGCATCGTTTTTTAGCTGACCCGACGGGCGGACAATTGCTTGACCCGAAGGAATCACTGAACTGCTCCTGCCGTTGTATCCGATAGGAATGTGCAGCCAGTTGGGCAGCAGCGGATTTTGAGGATCGCGGAACATTGAGCCCACGTTCGTTGCGTGCTCGAGGCTAGAATAAAAGTCGACGTAGTTGGAAACACGCACGGGCATGTGCAGGCGAACGTCTACTGATTTGCGCAGAGCTTTTGCGTGAAGATCGACGTTTTGCATGAGAGTCGTGTTACCCACAGTAAAGAGGTCAGCCACACGACTGCGCAAACATCGCCACACGGGCCCACCGGCCTGCATGAGTGAGTTCAAAGAGGTTGAAACAAGGTGTCCGCGATTGAGGCCTGTGATTCCAGACAAAAGCCCAGCATCAAAAAGTACCACAGTGTCGATCACCCAATCTCCCAAAGCAATTCCGACGCGCGGCTCAGTCGAGTCAGCTGTTGAGAAAACCCCAAAGGGAAGATTCTGAAGCGGGAAGTCGGTGTTTTTTGGAAGCTCCAACCAAGTGCGCAGTGAGGAATCGATAATTGAAAATGACTGCATGTGTTCGTTCCTTATTTCACGAGGCCCAGCTTTTTGAGTTCTTCAATGGGCTCATAAAAACTACACGAGCCGAAACTTTTCAAGCCGATATTCCGAATGTTTTGAATTTCAGCAACTGAAGCAGTGTAGTTTTTCCATGTTATTGCTTCACTTGTAAATGCAAAGTGTGCGAGCGACTTTTCCTGTAATAACAGGGAAATTTCAGTCTCAGATAGACTATACTTCCAACCAAGCACCGCGGCTGAAAAGACATTCAAAAATCCGAAAAGCTCAGTTCCAACCTGCGAATCGAAGTGCCGAAAAGCTTGATGAAGACCTGCAGTGAGTTTGAATGGAACTTGGTGCCCAATCACAAGTCGGAAGGCACGTGACAAAACATCTGGAGAGACAATTGCGTCTGGTGTCAGGCCACCTGTCCTGAATTTAAGACACAATCTGTTTCCTTCAGTTCTATTGAGATGAAACGCAGCAAGTGCAATGTGTTCGAACGATTTGTCGAGCTTCACTTCCCAGAACAATGGAATTTTCAATTGAATCTCATCGAGAACCCGCAATGCCTCTTGAAAAAAGCCGCGAGCCAGATCTTGATCATGGCTATTCGTAACCTCATCGGGCAACGGCAGCTCACAAGAATCTAGAACTATAGAACCAGGGTGCGAGTCCATTAGGCCGCGTAGCAGGCCAGCCTCAGCTCTCAACCTCTCAATTGCCTCAGAGATCGATGGCGCCGATCGAATGAGACCCGAAATATGCCAAGGCATCTTCAATTGCGCGGCATCTGCAAGCGCGGCACTCCCCTCTTCTATAAACTCAGAGAGGCGGCTGGCCGGAAGAACAAACCGCATCACTAACCACTCGTTCGAATCGTTTCTGATCCGGCTGAACTCCTCAATTGCACCAGAAAGAGGCAGTTGGGCGGGCGGAAATAGTCCGGCATAATCAAGTGATCGAGACAGCAGAGCTTTTACAGAGTCCACAATTTCCCCCAATCTAACGTTTGCTACACAGGCATTAACCCTTACTGCGGGCGGGTTCAATCTACCCCAAGATTTAACCTCATTTCCTAACCATCATCGCAACTGGATTGGAAATATTTCGGAACTGCAATATTGCATATAGCAGCATTATTGATACCCTGCGCTCGGAAACTTCGCAGCCAATTAATTGGAGTCTAAAAACATGAAGATTTCAACCCGCTCCATTGTCGCCGCTGGCGTACTTGCAATTATTGCCGCAGCTGTGGTGACCAAACTGAATTCGAAAACGGACAGTTCTACGCCAACAGGAATAGATGAACAGAAGCCCCAAACAACTACCAGCAACGGGGAAAGGTCTTTCATTGAGAGTGTTTCAGCCAATCCAAGCAGCCTTTTTCCACTCACCAACAATGACGGTGAAGCTTCGGCTGTTCAGGAAATGTTCTTTGAATCACTCGCTGACAGGCATTGGGACACCTTCGACTGGATTCCCAGCCTCGCTTCCAGCTGGGAAATTTCTGAGGATGGAAAACAATTTACTTTCAATATCAACAAAGAAGCTAAGTTTTCCGATGGCACACCCGTCACTTCAGAAGATGTCAAATTCAGTTTTGATTTTATTTTCATGAAAGGCGTAATGGCAGCTCACTTGCGCCCCTACTACTCTGCAATTCAAAAAGTCGACGTCATTGACAGCCACAAGATTAAGTTCACAGTCGGCGACGTATACTACAAAAACTTCGACGTCGTGGCAGGGCTCACAATTTTCCCCAAAGCGCACTACATGAAGCTCTACGAAAAAGACAACTCAATGACCAAAGCCGAAGTCACTCGAGACCCACTTGGCTCAGGAATGTGGCTGCTGGATAAATGGGACGGAAACCAGCAAATTATCTTCAAGCGAAATCCGAACTATTGGAACAAAACTGAAATGGTAAAGACTGGTCGGTGGAACTATGACCGACATATTTTCAAAATCGTTCCTGAGGACTCAGTTGAGTTTGAGATGTTCCGCAAGGGCGACCTCACTTTCAAGGGTCTGTTGCCCAAACAATGGACTAAACAAACGGACGGACCAGAGTTCCAAACGAAACTGGTCAAAGTCAAAGCTGTCAACAAAGCTCCGACAGGCTACGGCTACATTGGCTGGAATCAGAAAAACCCAGTTCTTGCTGACAAAAACGTCCGTTGGGCGCTTTCCCATTTAGCGGACCTGCAAACATGGATCCAAAAGATTGATTACGGTATGGCTGAGCCGACAGTGGGCCCTTTCAGCGTTAAAAGCGAACAGCACGAGCCCTCGCTTACACCCGTAGAGTTCAGCATTGATAAAGCTCGTGAAAGATTGAATGCTGCGGGCTGGTCAAAAGCCGGCGCTGATGGGATCCTTGAAAAAAATGGCCAGCGACTTGAGCTTACAATCATCTTCCCACAACAAGCTAAAGAGACAACTGAGCCTAAGCTCGTTGATTTCAAGCAGAAAGCGGGCAAGGTTGGAATTGCCATCAACCTCAAAGCAATCGACTGGACGACGTTCACGAAGCTCCTTGATGACAGGAAATTTGATGGTGCAGCACTCGGCTGGAGTCGTGACTCTGATGGAGACCTCAAACAAATTTGGCACTCCGAATCTGCTAACAACAAGGGCAGCAACTTCATCAGCTACGCAAATCCTGAAGTCGACAAACTGATAGAGCAACACCGCGCAACTCTTGATAAACCAAAGAGAATGGAGATTGCCCGCCAGCTACAAAAGCTTATTTACGAAGACCAGCCCTACACATTCTTGACCGAGCGGCTCTACACATTATACGCGCATCAGAAGTATGTGAAAAAAGAAAAAGACACATACGCATACACGATCGGCCGCTCTTTTTGGCAAATCAGCAACTGAGTGCTCTTGGATAAAGATATAATTAAATGAGCTTTCCTGCTTACATACTGCGCCGTCTGCTTCTTATAATACCGACCTTTATCGGTATTAGCATAATCAATTTCGGTGTGTTCCAGATTGCGCCCGGGGGGCCTGTAGAAACCTATCTTGCTAAAGTCAGGTTTTCAGGTGCCGCAGGTGCTGGGCAGAGCGGAGGGGTAAGCGAAAGCTCAAGCATGAGTGGCTCCTCCTCCAACAAAGCAGTGACCGATGAGGTCATTGAGGAAATTAAAAAGCGCTACAACTTCGATAAACCGATTCACGTGCGCTATTGGCTCTGGCTGAAAGATGTACTTCGACTTGAGTTTGGCTATTCGTACACGAAGGGTGAGCCCGTAATTGACGTCATCTTATCAAAATTGCCAGTTTCTTTAACCTTTGGCATTACGAGTTTCTTTCTGACGTACCTCATCTGTATTCCGCTTGGAATTCTCAAAGCCGTGCGCGATGGCAGCAAGTTTGACATCGCAACAAGCACAGGATTGTTCGTGGCGTACAGTGTGCCGGAGTTTATGTTGGGCATCTTGTTGATACACTTTCTCGCCGGTGGGCAATTCGTTGAATGGTTTCCCCTACAAGGTCTGTCCTCTCTCGATGCTGAGACTTGGCCTTGGTGGCAACAGCTTGCAGATGCAGCGTGGCACATGGTTCTGCCGCTAACGTGCTATATGATCGGTGCATTTACAATCATGACCATGCTTATGAAAAATTCAATTATTGAGCAGATCAAGCAAGACTACGTTAGGTCGGCACTTGCCCGGGGAGTTACGCGTCAAAAAGCAATTCTGAAGCACGCATTGCGCAATGCACTTTTGCCACTCGTCACAGGCTTTGGAGCTATTTTAACACTTGCATTTTCAGGAAGCATTCTCATTGAACGGATATTCAACCTCGACGGGGTTGGGCGCTTGTCATTAGAGGCATCACTACAACGAGATTACCCAATTCTCATGGCGGCCATCACAATTGGCTCCGTTTTGGGACTACTTGGACAACTCTTGTCCGATATACTACTTCGGGTCGTTGACCCTCGCATCGACTTTTCCAAGAAAGACTGACGATCGCCATGTCACCGGATTTCAATCGACGACTATCAATCTTCAAAACAAATCGTAAGGCAGTCATTGCATTTTACTTTATGATTTTGCTGCTAATGAGTGGACTAGGGGCAGAGCTCATCAGTAACTCAAGCCCCATTGTAGGTCAGATCCGTGGAAAACTGATCGTCCCTGCGTATTTTCAATACAATAGGGAGGTATTGGGATTAGAGGGTGCAGGAGTCATCGACTATCGTGAACTACGTAACGAGTTCGACTGGGCGGTTTGGCCACTTTTGAACTGGGACCCATACGAAATCGATAGTGAACAAATGGAATATCTTTCTTCTCCGAACGGATCACATTTGATGGGGACCGACTCCGCAGGACGGGATGTTTTTGCCCGACTGCTTTACGGAACCCGTATTTCTCTTCTATTTGGTCTTGGTTACTGGATCATCACTTACATCATTGGCACTTCGCTTGGTCTTTTCATGGGTTTCGTTGGTGGCAAGGTGGATTTGTACGGCCAACGCCTGATGGAAATGTTCGGCTCTATTCCAAGCTTGATGCTGCTCCTATTTATTGGATCCGTTTTGACTCCTGGCCCAGTGCTTTTGTGTATTTTTGTATGTATTTTTGGATGGATGAGTATTGCCCAGTTTATGAGAGCCGAGGCTTTAAGGAATAGAAATCTCACGTTTACGGAAGCTGCGATTTCACTGGGTGCACGACGGCCAAGACTGCTCTTCACTCACATACTTCCAAACAGCCTTGTGCCAATCATAACTTTTTCACCTGTTGCAGTGATCGGTGGCATATACACTCTGGCATCCCTCGACTTTCTCGGATTTGGGGTTCAGCCCCCAACGCCCAGCTGGGGCGAACTCATGGATCAAGCACGCGTTAATTATCAAGTTGCTTGGTGGCTGGCAGTATTTCCCAGTATGTTTCTCTTCTTAACGATTCTTGCCCTCAATTTTATCGGTGAGGCAGTGCGGAAGGCCTTCGATCCAAGAGCCTAAACACCCTAAAAGTATTTGACTTTTATTTTTAAAAAAAAACTGGCCAGTCGGCTTGCATACGCCCCCTCCATTTTGTACGGTGCGCATTAGTAAGAAGAACCAAGCTGTTACTTGAAATCTTCAGGAGCCCAGCCTGATTGGGCATGATGAACCCCTATTCATGAAGAAAGGGAGCACTATGAAACGAGGCCAATTGAATGTGTCCTTGGCTGGCGCCTCGCTTTTTGCTGTTGCAGCT
>JBEAPS010000398.1:0-13428 GCA_041164285.1 Pseudomonadota bacterium | reverse complement strand
TATAAACGCAAAGTGATTGTTCCCGATGCACTTCGCAACTACTTAGCTCAAATGGGCTGGAGCTTTGGTGGTGACAAAGAGCTTTTTTCAACTGACGAAATGATTGAAAACTTCAGCTTAGAACGAATTCATCTCGGAGGCCCGGTATTCGATCTTGACAAGCTTTCATGGATGAATGGCCACTATATGCGCTCCATGTCTTCTCAAGATTACGTCAATCACCTCAGGGTCGAAATATTTTCGGAAGAAAATCTCGAAAAAATTGTTCCTCTCATCCGCGATCGTATCGAGAAGTTCGAAGACTTTATTGATGGTACTTTTTTCTTTTTCTCGGGAGACCTCAAGTTCGATCCCGCTTTGCTTCTCTCCAAGGGACGCTCCCCAGAAGACGTCGCTCAAGTCCTTTCGGACGCACTTGATGCGCTCGAATCTATTGAAGATTGGACGACTGAGAACCTAACAAAAACAATGGAAGTGTTTTTGAAAGAAAAAGGCCTGAAAGCACGTGATGTCTATATGCCGCTGAGAGTAGCAACGACTGGATCCAAGGAAACACCACCTCTGTTCGAGTCCATAGAGGTGATTGGCAAAGAAATGGTGCGTAGGCGCGTGCGATGCGCAGTTACGGCGCTCAATCAACTGAGTCAATCCGCCTACGAGTCAGGTAAAACAAGTTAGGTAAAAAACAGCGGTACGATATCCTTGAATCACCGAGGTAGACACTATGACAGAGAGCACGAGTTCAATCGCAAACAGCAAAGATAATTGGATTCAACATAAAACCCTTTCCAATGGATGCGAGAGCTACTTGGAGCAGGTCGACTTTGCACCTCTCGTCACTCTGCAGCTTTGGGTGAAAGCTGGCAGTCTGGACGAACGGCCTCATGAATTTGGAATGGCTCACGTTCTAGAACACATGCTCTTTAAAGGAACAGAAACTCACCCAAAAACCGGAGATATTGCAAAGCTGGTTGAGGCCGCAGGGGGCGAAATCAACGCCTACACAACATTCGATCACACAGTCTATTACATCAACGCACCGCGTGAGTTTGCTTTTCAAGGTGCGGAACTCTTATTCAATGTTGTTTGCGCAAGTCTACTTGATGAACAGGAGTTGAGCCGTGAACTTGAAGTTGTTATCGAAGAAATTCGACGGAGTCGAGACAACCCTTCCGCTCGACTGAGCCACACTTTATTCTCAAAGCTCTTTGAAGGACATCCGCAGGGCCGACCTGTCATTGGTTTCGAAGAGATTGTAAAATTGTTTAGCAGGGAGACGCTCGCTGAGTTTTATAAGCGCTGGTACACTCCTGCCAACATGATTTTCATCGCGGCTGGCGACTTTCAGATCGAACAGATGTCAAAGAAACTTGACGAACTGTCCACCCGCTACACCAGCCACGTGCTACCTGAGCGTATCTGGCAGCCGAGCCACACATGGCCGAAAAGTCCTGAACCCCAGCTTGAAGTTCTCTACGGGCCTTATCAAGAAACACGACTTCAATTTACTACACCGGCTCCTGTTTTAGAGGACGAAAACACTCCTGCTTGGGAAATGTATGCAAGTATCTTGGGGCATGGAGATTCTTCACGGCTCACGCAAACTGTGAAAGATGACGCTCAGCTTGTCACTGCAATTGACTCATCTCTTTATACTCCCCGATTTCCCTACGGTTTTACGGGATTTGGTTTTTACGGACGCAGTGAAACTGCAAACGACGCCGTAACCGCTGGCCTTTCCGAAATTCTACGACTTGCTCATGACGGACCAACAGACGCTGAACTCAAACGTGTACTGACTGTTGCAAAGGCAGAAAAAATCTATGGTCAAGAGAGCGTGGAAGGTTTGGTCCGTAATATCGGAAACAACCTTCTCACGCGTTCGAAACTTAAATTCGACGCGATCTTTTTCGAGCGTCTTGCCGCAGTGACAGCCTCCCAAGTTCAACGATGTGCGCAAATCGTTGTCGACAACATCAGACAGGGAAATGTGATCTGCGTTGCTGTCACCAATCAGGACCATAAAGACACTGTTAACCCAGAATCTCTCAGTAGAACTTTGAGTGCGTGGCAGGATTCTCTCAATCAGCCTTCATCGCGTTCCTCAAGCCCGTTTTCAGATCTCGTAAAAACGAAGATTTCAAAAACAAGCTCAAATCTCAATCGAGCAATCGAGCATACTCGACTTGAGCTTTCGGACGACACTTCTCACTTGCACTTCAACTCAAGAATTTCGAGTCGCCTCCCCATTGTCAGCCACGCGCTCGTTTGGCGCTGGGGTCTTCATCAGGAACCTCATGAAAAATTGGGGCTCAATGCACTTTTGGCACAAATGCTGACTCGGGGAACTGAACGACATTCATATCGTGCATTCGTCACAGAACTTGAAGACTTGGGGGCATCGATAAGTGCATTCTCGAGCAGAGATTTGTTTGGACTCAGGCTTGACTGCCTGAGTGACGTCCAACCCAAAGCGCTACAAATGATGCTCGACTGCCTTGCTCGACCAGCGTTTACTCAGGAGCAGTTTGATAAGGTCATGCGGGAAACCGAAGAGGTGCTCGTTGCGCAGCGAGACAACGCTGGCTCCCGCCTTTCTAGAGTTAACGCCCCCCTTCTCTATGAGAACCATCCATATGCGCGGCCATTACTGGGTCAGCTTGAAACACTCAAAAACATTACGATCGATGACGTAGCTTGCCAGTGGAACAGACTGCTTCTCAATCAGTCCTATGTGTTTTCAGGTGCCGGTCAGTTTAATTATGACTCTACATTTGAGGCTGTTGCAGAAGAATTAATTGGTATTTCATCTCAACGCTCAATACGTTCACAATCTTTAGAACCTTTAGCAGAAGGTTTGCCAGTGCATGAGCTCACTCGCAAGCCTCGCGTTGGTTTCGACGCTCTTGAAAGGGAGCAAGCGCACATCAGCTTATCGCTCCGCAGTATGCCACTTTCTGACATGCGCAGAACTGCGTTGGAAGTGGCTAGCAGTGTACTCGGTGGCCAGGGTGGACGCTTGTTCATGGATCTGCGCGATGCACAGTCACTTGCCTACAGCGTCGGTTGTTCTCAGTCGCCAGGGCTCTGGGCTGGGAGCTTTGGTTGCTATATTGCAACCGCCGCCGATAAAGCAAAACAAGCCTTAACAGGGCTTAAGTTTCACTTAGAGCAAATTGCGCAAACCCCACCTTCAAACGAGGAAATTTCTCGTGCCAAAAACAGCCTTCTTGGTGCACAAAGTATGGAAAGTCAGCACCATCACTACCAAGCCTCACAATTGGCGATGAGCGACGTTTTCGGGTTAGGTTTTGATAATTTTCTTACATTCAAGGAACGAATTGAGGCAGTCAACGCCCAACAGGTTTCAGACGTCATCCGCGATCTTCTCGGAACTGGCGCTCCTATTGTCGGCGTCATCGGGCCGAAAAACACGTGGATTCCAGAACCCAACGACGCAGTCCTGACAAACTGGAACGTCTAATCTAAGGTTCTGAGCTTTTTGCAAGGGCATTAAGAAGAGGGAAAAAAGTGGAGCGCTTACCTGTCGAGTCTTGAGGACTCTGTAATCGCCAAAGCACCCAACGCAGGAAGCTGAGTCCTGATGACACCATCGCGCACCTCAATCGTCTGACCTTGACAGCCATCTGAGGAACTCTTGCGACCTGAAAACAAGTTGCAGTAGGTGCCATCGGGGATCGAAGTCGAGATTCGTACATCAAGAGCTTTCGATTCGATATTCAGTGCAAACCAACCCTTGTCGCCTCGAGAGAATGCAATTTGGGCTCCGCCTGAACTACTCCACCAGTTGTTGAGAGGCTGATCCACAACTTCATTTCTGAAACCAAACATCGCTAACAGCATAGGATCTCGATGCTCACAAATCCAAAGTCCAGGCTTACAGTTCGACTCTCCGTTTTCAAGATAAACCGGCTTGGTCGTACCATCACTGTATGAAGGCGGACCATCGGAATCTTTACGGAAGTCAAAACTACTCATCAAACCAACTGTGCCATAGGGAAATGCCAACAAAAACGAATTTGCCAGGCTGTGCAAAATGCCATCTTTGTAGGTGAGGACCCATCCACCTCCTCCATGACCACGCTGATTGTCGTGATTGTCTGTGAAAACAACGGCACTGTCTGAGGGCAAAAGACCCCAAGCTGCTCCCATGGAGCCCAAAACGGATAGATCGCCCCTACGAAACAAAGATGCCAATGCGAGCCCGACACGAAATTCAGTCACTGAGCCGTTGTCTAGATACTCAGATGACGCTATCGGCTCGCCACCCTGGTCGATAACTTCTTGAAAAATGTAAACCGACTTGTCTAGTTTGCTCACAATTCCACTGACATCAGCACTTGATATGTGCTTAGCGGCATCAATACGAAATCCGTTGACACCTAAACTCACCTGTTCATTGAGAAAGTCAGCAATCTTACTGCGGACGGACTCTGCACCTGTATTGAGATCAGCCAAGCCAAGAAGTTCACAGTTCTGGACTTCCCAACGATCTTGATAGTTACGAATGACAGAATCCGAGTAGCGACCGCAGTGGTGAAAGTCGATATACGAGAACAATCCAGGATGATTGTAGCGCCCGTAGGGCGTTCCCGCCGAGCCGTATTCAATTCTACCCGCGGGGAGCGTTTGAGCCATGTGGTTAACCACTGCATCAGAGATCACGTCAACACCTACGGCGTGACAACGCTCCACCATGTCGATGAATTCAGCGCGAGTTCCACTGCGACTCTCAAGCTTATAACTGACTGGTTGATAGCGCTGATACCATGGTTCACCCGGCATCAACCGGTGCTCCTGCGGAGGTGAAATTTGAACAGCGTTGACGCCCGCGGGCCCAAGAACATTTTCACATTCTAGGGCAATATCGCGCCAAGTCCACTCGAAAAGATGAACAAAAGCAGTATGCTCTGGCACTGACCTAACAAAACTTGCCCCTCGGCGCTCGGTCACTTGAGAAAGTGTTTCCGATGAACTTTGAGCGCAAGCAGTGAGCGCAATGAGACCCACCACAGATGCAGCAGAGAGTTTAGTCAGCATGTGAAAACGTATAGAAGCCAATCCTTGTTCTCCGTACCAACGTCACACGACGCAAATGTTAGGTGGACACTAGCCTAAATCTGGACTGCCGGCCAGTCATATTGGCATTTTTTTTTATCCCAGTCATAAATTACTAAAATCACAGAACCTCACTTTGACAAGAAATCAACAAATTTGTCGATGAACTGGAGTGTGGTACCATTCCAATACGTTGAATCTACAAGCCAATCTTTTTGCTCCTTCGCATTCCAGGTTCTTTGCCGACGTACATATTGCCAAGTCTGCGTCGCGATGACCTTCAGGAGATCCACTTCGGCCTTTTTGGTAACTTTGAAGTTGGATCCGGAAGCCTCCGAACAGTTCCCAAACTCTTGGAGCCACGACCAGATCGCAGGATAACCTATTGCGCGGAAGCTCTGCGTGCTTGTGAAACTTTGTCCAAAGCGCGCTTGCAACGATTCGACCTCAGCCACCCAACCTTGCTCAAACATGTTGTGTAGACGCTTGTAAATGCGCTCTTTGAGCACCTCATCGGAACAGTCCACGTGTATAAGAAAAGCATCACCCACACTGGTTTGTTCTGAGAGTCTAGCGGACTTGCTGAGGATGCTGTCCAAAGTCACTCCCTCGGGCAGCTGGAAGGCAATTTCAAGAGCACGTTCTATGCGAGTTTTGTCATTTGGATGAAGCTCTGCGGCTCGTATGGGTGCTAGGGCTGACAACCAACGGTGCAGCTCGGGCCATCCCCATGCAACGGCGCTGGCGCGAAACATCTCACGTAACGAATCGTTGCGAGGAGGTAAGGCATCAAGGCCATGCAACGCAGCTCTCAAATACAAACCACTCCCACCAACACAAATTGGCACGGCCCCACGCGCATTGACCTCTTGGCACGTCGTCCAGACAAATTCCGCATAACGTGCTGCATCGATCGTTTCAGTGACATCAAGAATATCGACGCCATGATATTTGTACTTTTGAAGCTCTTCAGGCGATGGTTTGGCTGTTCCAATGCTCACACCGCGGTAAAACTGAAAAGCATCAATGTTGACCAACTCGAAAGCGCATCCCAATTCACGCTGCCGTTCAACGAGCGTATGAGCAAAAGCGCTCTTGCCCGATGCAGTCGGACCTACAACAAAAAGAGCCTTCTTAAATTGAGTCATGGTGGAACCTTAAATACGTGCAAACCACTGCGCCACGTCAGCCTCAGACCAACGGCGCCAGACGGGTCGTCCGTGTGGACAGTGTGCAAAGAAGTCAACCTCTGTGCCACGCATCAGTAGCCGCCGCACCAACTCCGGATTCATTGGGTCACCGCTCCGCACGGCGGAGTGGCAAGCAACCGTTGCTAAATGAAGATGAAAGAGCTCTTTTCGAGTAAGATTGGCTGGCCTGACTCCCACTTCCAGCCATTCTTGATCGACTTTACGCGCCTTAAGCAAAAGCGGGTGAGCATCTGCCGAACTGTAGCCTCTTGAGGCAAGCAAACGTGCCACGACGTCATCGAAGACCGATGCAGCTCGCTCAAGGTCTAGCTGGGTCGGCAGAGAATGGAGCGCCACACTTCTATTGGCCATGATTTCGATTTCAAATCCAAGGTGCAATAGATTTTTCTCTTCTTCAGCAAGCACATCTGAAATCGCAGGAGGCACCGGAACAACCAATGGCGTTAGCAATGATTGTCTAGCCAAACCATTTGAAGACTCTATTTGAAGGCTCAGTTCCTCAAATAGGACGCGCTCATGAAATGCATGCTGATCAACCACAAGTAAGTCGCGCTTGGACTCAAAAAGCAGGTAGCAGTTTCGGAACTGACCCAGATAAGTAGCTTCGAATAAGGGATGATCCTGCGACGGCTCTCGTTCAAAGATGGGAACAGACTGGATGAGCCCCCCTTGTGCCGCTGTTTGAACGATTTCCTGTTCCTCAGCTCTTGATAAGGCTGCAAATTTATCATGAGTCGATGCCTCGAAACGCTCATCGCGGCCAGACTCTTTCGATTGGTTATAATTCCCAGCACCAAACGAATTCCGCATTTGAGAAGGAGAGTGTGAATGGATGGCTGGCCTATCACCCAAGGGTGAAGTCATGGTGGGTCCTGAGCGCTTCTCATCAAGCCAAGAGGCGTGTTTGAGCTCAGGTGAAACCCTCACAATCGTTTCCTTGGTTGGAAGCGTACTCAAAAGCTCACTTTGGGTTGAGCGGCGCAAGTCGGATTGAAGTGCAATTGTAACCAGATCTTGAATCAAAGCTGCGTCGTTGAATCTGATTTCAGTTTTATTAGGATGAGCATTCACATCAACTAACGACTGCTCTACGCTAACGAACAACACACATCCTGGAACCAGTCCCTTCATCGTCAATCCAGTATAGCCTGACAATACTCCATTGCGTATGATGCGATCTCTCACCAGCCTCCCATTTACAAAAGTAATGAAATGTTTCGGCACTGGTTTCGCAAGTTCTGGCTTCTGAACAAAACCCTCAAGCTTGAACGAACCTTTTTCATAGTTCACCTCAACAAAATCATCTGCTTCAGAATCTAACAATTGATGCAATCGGTCTTTGAGTGAGCGAGCCTGCGGATAGTCATAAAGTGCACGGCCATTGTGGCTCAATTTGAGTCCAACCCGGTAATAGGCCAAAGCCATAGCTTGAAAGAGTTCAATAACGTGACCAAGCTCAGTTGCTGTCGCCCGAAGAAATTTTCGCCGAGCGGGAACATTCACAAATAAATCTCTGACTATAATTTCAGTTCCTACAGGCATTGCGCATGCAGAAATCTCACCTTTAACACCACCTTGAACAGTGATTTGAGTTGCAGCAGCTTCCGACGCAAGACGTGTTCTGAGAGTGAAGTGAGAAACGGCAGCGATACTTGGTAAGGCCTCACCGCGGAATCCAAAGGTTGCCAGTTGGTCGAGATCCTCAGCCGACGAAAGCTTGCTTGTTGCATGCCGCTCCAAAGCCATAATCGCATCGTCTGACGACATGCCTGTTCCATTGTCGACGATGCGAATCAGTTGCCTACCGCCGTCGATGAGCTCAATTTCGACCTCACTTGCTTGAGCATCTAGAGCATTTTCCAACAATTCTTTGACGACACTCGATGGTCTCTCAACCACTTCACCGGCTTTTATTTGGTTAATGACCTGATCGGGCAATTTTCGAATCACAGACATCAGACTTCCTCACCTTTGCGGGATGCTGCCCCTTTGATAACCTCTCAGCACCTGAAACTGAAGCACCAACGGAAGGAGCCTCTCAAAATGGTAGAAAAAGCAGCAGCAGCATTTCTCGAAAAACCTTGGCTGAAGAATTACGCTCAAGGCGTTCGCAGCGAAATACCTAAAATTCCATATGAAAACATAGGCGCACTCATTTCGAGTTCAGCACAGCGGTTCGCACAAAGAACTGCATTCTACACATGCCTACCCAATGGCATGCAAGGGCAGGTCACATTCTCCGAAGTGGAAAAGTACTCGAACCAATTTGCTGCGTTCCTGCTCAAAGAGCTTCAACTCCGAAAGGGCGATCGTGTTGCGATACAAATGCCCAACTGCATTGCCTACCCCATAGCACTCTTCGGGATCCTGAAAGCAGGTTGTGTTGTCGTCAACGTCAACCCTCTTTATACAGACCGCGAAATGGAACATGCCTTCAATGACAGCGGTGCGACTGTTCTTGTGATCATCGACATGTTTGCCGATAAACTGCCCCGTGTCTTACCAAACACTCAAGTTAAAAATGTGATCACTGTAAGTTTGGCCGACTTCTTCCCGACTCCGCTCAAATTGCTCATTAAAAGCCTTCTCAAACTCAAGAAACAAGTGCCTCCTTGCACCGTTCCTCATTTGCCTTTCAGAGAAGCGCTCGCCGCAGGGCAATCTCGACTGAGCAGAACGGAAGCTGCATGGGAACGTGCCGGCACACCAGGACAGAAGGCTTTGTCACTGCCAAACGTTTCGCTCGATGACCTCGCAGCACTTCAATACACCGGCGGAACCACAGGGGTGAGCAAGGGCGCCATGCTCACGCATCGTAATCTGCTTTCAAACGTGTATCAGATTCTCGAGTTTGCAAAGACTTCGATTACAACCGGCGAAGAAACAATCATAACGGCACTGCCTCTTTATCACATCTTTGCATTTACCGTGAACTGTCTGTCGTTCTTCGAAGAGGGCGCGACAAACGTTCTCATTCCAAGCCCAAGGCCAATGAGCAATTTGAAAAAACCATTTGAAAAACATCAATTTACATGGATGACCGGGGTGAACACACTGTTCAATGCTCTGCTCAATGAACCATGGTTCCAGCAGAACCCTCCTAAAAAGATGAAAATGGCGATTGCAGGCGGCGCGGCTTTGCTCTCTGCCACATCCGAAAAATGGCTTAAAACCATAGGAACGCCTGTCATCGAAGGCTATGGTCTTACAGAGTCGAGCCCGGTACTCACGTTTAACCCGATTGGTGCGAAGGTAAAAAAAGACTGCATTGGTGTTCCAATGCCCTCAACTGAAATCCGACTGGTTGACGACAGCGGTACCGACGTCGCAATCGGAGAGCCTGGGGAACTCATTGCCCGCGGACCTCAAATTATGGCCGGCTATTGGAAACGACCCGAAGAAACTGAGAAAACCATTAAAGACGGATGGCTGTACACAGGTGACGTTGCGGTAATGGACGAAGACGGATTCTTCAAGATTGTCGATCGCAAGAAAGACATGATTCTCGTGTCTGGCTTCAACGTGTATCCCAACGAAGTTGAAGATTGCATAGCGAAACACCCTGAGGTGGTTGAAGTTGCAGTGATCGGTATACCCGATGGACAATCGGGTGAAGCCGTGAAGGCCTATGTTGTGCCAAAAACACCCAACATCACTCAAGATGCAATTCGGGCGCATTGCAAAGAAATGCTGACAGGGTACAAAGTACCGCGCGTTGTAGAGTTCAGAAAGGAACTTCCTAAAACTCCAATCGGGAAGATTCTTCGCAAAGACCTCCGCGCAGAGTTTATGGCACAACAAAAAAAGAGCACATAAAAGATGAAGCAGTCGTTCCTTGCGCATGGATTTTTTCTGACAGAACATGTTGTCTATGAAAAACTAGCGCAGGAACTGATAACTTCTTTTGAAAACAAAACTCCACAAAGATGGAGCATTGTGTGCGAAAGAAAAGAAGACCTTCTCTCAATTCGAACCCAGCTCTTCAGTCTTCTAAAACAAATTTATAAAAACAAGTTCCCTGACTCCAATCTATCAGCATGGGCTGGAATCAGTCTTTACACCCCTGACTCCCTTGTCCGAAACTTCGCACTGACTTTTTCTCACAACACTGTGAAGCAGATCGGAAGCCAAGCCCATCAACTGTTTAGCAAACCATTTCTGGACATCGTCGAGCAAGAGCGTCTCACGCGTTTGCTTTTATTAAAATTGGGGTACTCAGGAAGCGACGTAGCACCGTTAGCAAAACAAATTTTAACTCTGGCCGACACTACTCTGCCGGCTGATGAATCGTTCCTAAGTATACTCATCGAGGTCCAGAACTTGGGCGATTCCTTCAAACAAGTCACTGACATTCCAGATGTCTCGTTGCGCACTATCTGCGTCGCTTATCAACTCATCCGTCAGATCAATACAAACTACTGCAGGCTTCAATCGTTTGTGCAGGAATACTGGCAAACTGACTTTCTCACTCATTTGCGCGCCTCAACAGAGCAAGCAATGCCCTTTGAAAACTTTTTACTCCCAAAGCGGTTCCTCGCTGAACCACTGCTCTGGGTTGCAGCTCCAGAGTACACCCGCTCAAACCATAATACTGAATCAATGCAAAACTACCGTCCTGGGAACTTTCAAGCTCATTGGATAGACACATTGCGCGACGTTCTGTTCGAAGCTCGAGATGTGTACCAAAGCCAGACCAAAAATACTGTTAAGACACAGAGCTGGTGGGCACGCACACTCATCGATGCACAATTAGCAGCTCCACTCAATCCGCGCGCCGAAATTCATATACTCAATTCACAGGCTGCTCTTGAACACAATTTCGATGAACTCATTGAGACAGCTGGTGACAGTCGACAATTCCTTTTGGGAGATGTTGACTCAAAAATTTGGAATATCGGACGTACCGACGGCTCAGGAACGCATGCACTGACCCCTGCGAACTTCGCACAATTCATGAAAGAAAGAGCATTAAGCGATGAAAATCTAGA
Organism: Pseudomonadota bacterium; assembly: GCA_041164285.1. Lineage (GTDB taxonomy): Bacteria > Bdellovibrionota_B > Oligoflexia > Silvanigrellales > Silvanigrellaceae > RFOM01. The sequence continues at coordinate 2,150 of JBEAPS010000398.1, read as the reverse complement.
GCAGGATGCACTGGATTCTGTATCTTCGGAAACTTCTCTCTGGGAAAATCATCCACTGCGCCGTATAGAAACCCTACACAATGAGTTTATAAATGATTGGAAAAGAATAGAAAAGTTTTCTTCTCTGATTCTCAAAGCACTTAATCAGTATGAATTAAGTCCGTCACTGCGCAAGCACGGCATCGATTTTAATCTACTACTACACAGGTTCTTCGACAGCGAACACTTTTCAGTGGGAAATTTGGGGGCAATTGGTCAGCTGCCTCCCGCACTTTCGTTGTTGCCAGGTATCACCCCCCTGAAAGAGATTGTTATTTTCGGAGTGCCCCACTCAGCAACACAGCCCAGTTTTCATTTACGAATTCTCAACGCAGTTTTTTTTCACCTACGTTCAAGACAAATACCATTGGATCCAATCGCTTCAGAAGTGGCTTACCGAGGTTATTGGCAATCCATCTTCGCTCGTCCAGAAAAAGTAACTTTCAATTTACGAAGTTTCAGCGAGATACAAAAGTTTCCCGACTACAGTCAAGGCTGGTGCTTCAAGCCCATATCGTGGAGCCAGCCCAACACTCGAAAAAGCAATCAGAGTCAATTTGAATCATGGCTGGGTCATTCCCGGCAAGTTGAAGACCCCAACTGGATCCAACTACTGAACAATACACAACCAAACGCCAACACAACTTTGGCTGTGACTGCTTTTGAAAACTATGTGGAATGTCCTCTAAAGTTTTATTGGCTACATCTACACAAAACGGAATCAATTAATCTTTCTGCATTCCGTCCCAATCAACTCCAACTTGGGCACAAAGCGCACGCTATGGCGGAGAGATTTCTCCAGTCATTGCGTCACATCATACTTCTCTCTGAAAAAAATCAGGAAGACAGAGGAATTGAACAGTGGACTGTATTCACGGAGCACCTCAGCAAAAGTTTTATATTGACTGACTCCTTCCTCACTGTTGAGGGAAACGATTGGCAACGAAGTCTCTTGAAAACCCTAGAAACACTTCAACTCAATCAGGCTCAATTCGAGCATGCAAAAGCTATGGCTGAGCAACTAGCTGAATTAATTTTTAATGAGCAACCATCTCAAGGAACACATGCCGACCTTCCGCCTGACATTGCAAGGCTCCAACAGCAGCTCACTAGAGAGAGTTTGCGTCGAGCATTCAGAAAACTTGTCCAAACCGAAGCAAAGATCGGCGAGCATTCCCAAAATATGAGTGAAAGTTCGAAAGCATTAATAAGAAAAGCGGCATTCTTGGAGCAACCCGTTGTCTATCAGCTCACTGAAAATTTGAGGCTCTCTGGCCGAATAGACCGCGTTGACTCATCACCCGATGGTGATGAAATCATAGACTATAAAACGTCAAAGGTTCCTAGGAACGATCCCGCACTTGTCCTCACGCCTAAAAACTTAAACACGACCAATCGACTCTCAGTGCAGGGAGCAATCTACAGCTTAGCGTGGGCACACATCCAAAAAGCCAACGACGAAGGTGAGGCGCGTGGGGTGAAGGCTTTCAGTTTGTTCAGGTTGAAGACTCTCAATCTAGAACGCAATCCCATATTAAGCTATCAATTTGAAAATCCACTCAAACCAGACAGCGATTTGTTTGTCATGATTCGCTCCGAATATGAATCCTATGCAAATGCTCTATCATCAGGGCTTTTTCCCGCGCAACCAGTCATTAAGGACGTATGTAAGAGCTGTGCCCTTTTGACCTTTTGCCCTACGGGCAGGAACCAGTCTGGAGCCCATGAATGAGTGAAAAAAAACTCAGTCCTGAACAAGAGGAAGCGGTGTATTTCCCAAAGACTGGGCATGGTCAGACGACTGAAGCAGCGCAATCACATTTGGTGATCGAGGCTGGAGCCGGAGCTGGCAAAACGACTCTATTAACCGAACGTGTCGCATGGCGTCTGCTTGGCTCCAACGCACAATTCCGTATTGATCCGCAAGATATGATTTTGGTGACATTTTCGCGCGCCGCAGAGGAAGAATTGAGTACCAGAATCGAAAAGCGCCTGCGGCAGGAAAAACTTCCAGATGAGCAATTGGAAAGGGTCTTGGGTCGACTTCACGTTTCTACGATTGACAGCTTGTTTACCCAACTGAGCAACAACCTGTTTCCTATTTGGTGGGA
>JBEAPS010000397.1:0-3993 GCA_041164285.1 Pseudomonadota bacterium | reverse complement strand
GTTAATTTTCCCGTCTTATCAAAGACGACGGAGCCGCTTTTCACTTTCACTTCTCCATTGTGGGCACTTCCTAATTTTTTTGTTCCTTTCCAGCCAACGTTGCTTGAGTTGAGGTCAAGCTGGAGAGTTTCATTTGCAAAAGCGGAAAGACTCACAATTGATAAGAGTGATACAGAAATGTAACTTAACTTCATGGCGCACCTTTCTGAAAAGAGCAGGTTGAGAAGACACGGTCAGCATTATGAACGCCGAGGTCACTATTCGCAATGGAATGTTGGGCTTTGGTCAGTCCATTGACTCGACGAGTTCCGGAGTTGGTGTGTCCGCATCGTATTCGTAGAGGCGTTGTGCGATTTTTACGCCATCCCATGAATAAAACTCTTTTTCGAAGCGTTTTTTCGATTTGTCGTCATCCTTTTTGCCAGGCAGCGTAACGTTGGTATAGCCTTTTATTTTTCCGCTAAATCCCTCAAAAAGGTTATCAACGGTGAGTTTTTTGAATTCCACTTTAAAGCCACGGTTCAGTTTTGCAGTGCCGTTGATATCGAGAGTATTTTTGCAGAGCTGGATCGCACCTTCTATTCCGGCATCACCTACATTTGTTGGAGAGGTTGCTGCGCTGATGTATCCGTCTGCCTCTACGAGAGGTTTGAAGTTCAAAGCAAGGTCAGGAACAAGTCCGCGAGCGCTGCGATCTGGACTCAGATCCAGATCAAGCTGAACTTTACCACGCAGACCAATTTTTGCGTCTATGGTTCCAGGTCCAATAGGTATCGTCACCTCTCGTACAGGAATGTCGAACGAAGTTTCCCAGATTTTAGCTTCAGCCCGGTCGAGGTCGCCACGGCGGAACACTTGAACGCCATTGATGTATACGGCGGTTTCTCTCTTTTCGGAGCTACCGGCTTGTTTAACAACGCGCTGAGTTACCTGAGCGATACGATTGACAGGAGAGTGAAGGAACCGACCAGAGACAGAGTGAGTTGTGGTACGTTCGAAAACTTCTGCTTCTTGAGCACCTTCCTTTTGTACAATACTACCTGATGAGCTCAACATAGCGTGCTCGTGGCTCAGTAAGTGATGCCATGAGCTGTTCTTTTGAGGGCTGGGTTCCATTGTTCTCTGTGAAAACAGTCGCGGCTCGCGTGCTGCCGAGACAGCAACAACACCAAGGTCGGTCTGCTCAGTGCGCAGTGTGCGGCCCAGCGAGTTGAGTTCACGCTCAATGGAATTAAGCTCATTGAGATAGCTGTCGGCAGCCACAATTCTTCCGTCATGTAAAACAATTCCAGAGGGTCCACTTTTTGCAAGGTCCCAGGCAGTGAACTTCCTAAATCTTAACGGCCTTCGTGCATCTGGGGATTTGAAGTCGAAATTCTGAGGGAAGCTTTGTGCCATTGCGGGAAGAACTTCAAGTGCCGGCGTAATAAGGGTCAGCGTTGCAATGAGCTTACGAATTGGATAATTCATGAGGACAGCCTCCAAAAAGAGCAGCTGAGTGCAGTGGGATCGTTTGTCTGGACAATACGTGTTGGTCACACGATGCGCAAGTGTGGCGTTTTCTTGCTTGGCTGCGTTTCGATTCTTAGACGCTTTGTATTTTTATTAGGCGGGGATGGCAAACTCTGTTGTTCTCACTTCAGGGAGAGAAATGAAAATAAACATCAAGGTATTGTTGTTCATATCTCTGATTTTGTTAACGATTATTTTGTTTTTTTCAAAAAGTAAAAGCATAATAGAGTCTGAAGACAGAGCTGCTTCAGCGAGTTTAACCAATGAAGTTTCTGAGTTCTTGGACAGTCGTAGTGAATTAGGACGCAGATTAGGCAGAGATACGCCCTATTTGTCGGAGAATGAAGGTTCTGTTGCGCGCAAAGCGTTGAGCGAAGCTGATTTCAGAGACTTAGCCGAATCTCTTGGGAATTATGGAGTGTTTGACAGGAATATGGCTATCAACAAGTTCAAAGAGCATGCTTTGGATAAGGAAAGCCTAGACGCAATTTTTTCAGGACTTGGCCGTCTCAGCTCTGATCACACTTCGTTTTCTACTCTGGTTGCTGCGCTTGCGGCCGTGGGGACACCTGAGATTCAAGAGCGATTGCGGTATCTCTTGGAACAGCGAGACAGTGATTGGCGAGCATTTGCAGCGATAATTCCTGCTTTTGCTTTTTTGCAGCAGCCTACACCACAAACAATTGAGTTTTTGTTCGAAAGAAGCAGACACCCTGATCCCGACTTCTCTTCGACAGCAGCTCTTGCATTGGGAGCGGTTGTCAGAACGCTGCGAGTGAAGGGTGAAACAAGTGGAACAACCTTGCTTCAACTTCAGATCGATAAGATCAAAGATCCGAGTTCACGTGTCGAAGATGTTCGTGGAGCACTGGCAGTGCTCGGAAACGCAGGTCTGCCAGAAACCGAGGAGCTTATTGTGAGCTTACTCTCAACGGACGATCCCTCACTGCGAGCGGATGCTGCACTTGCGCTCCGCTTTATGAGTAGTTCAAGTTCTGAAAAGGCATTGTTGGCACGACTTGAGATTGAGGAAGATTTAGACACTCGCATGACGATTATCGAAGCGCTCTTGCACAGGCCTGTTTCTGCACTGGGATTGGCTGCAATTCGAACGTTGATGAGTGCGGTACCTCCGGCTCCGCACGAACTACGTGAGAAAGCTCTCGAGTTGTTCTTTCATTCTGAGCTGAGTGAATCGGAAAAAATAATGAATTCCGAGTGGCTGAAGAGTATGATTGCAGCTGAGCCGGCCTCATCGGTGAAGAAGAAGATGAATGATACTCTGCAAATGCTCAGTCGGCCTAGTTATCAATGATCTGCTCATAGATGGGTGAGTTTTCGTGCTCTGATTTTTGGACAGGGTGAGCACTGCGAATCCATGTGCCTGTCGAAGTGCTGTCGGTATCATCTTGTATAGAAAAAGATCGCACCCATAAGGGGATATGATTTTTTTCAGCGATCTCAATGCAGCGGCTGTGGAGTATTTTAGCGCCACCTTGTGCCAGTTTAAGTGCCTCGCTATACGTCATGGATGGGAACTTTTTCGCTGATTCGTGGCTCTTGGGATCGAGATCAAAAACACCGTCGACATCTTTATAGAACTCAACTTGTTTCGCTTTTAGTGCCGCTGCAAGTGCAACGGCTGTTGTGTCGGAGCCCCCTCGTCCGAGGGTTGTGATATCACCTCCGCCTCGAGACATGCCTTGAAAGCCTGCAACGATTGCTATTTTGTTTTCTCTAAGGGCCTTAAGAATGCGCTGCGGCCTCACATCTATGATTTTTGCATTCGTGTGAGCTTCATCTGTAAGTATACCACTTTGGCTGCCTGTGAAGCTGACGGCTTCCACGTCAATACGTGCCAGTGCCATGGCGAGTAGAGAAATACTGATGCGCTCTCCCACGGATACCAGCATGTCCAGTTCGCGCGATGGAGGTTGTGGATGAACTTGACGCGCAAGTTCGAGTAGGGAGTCGGTTGTGCCTCCCATGGCGCTCACAACCACGACGAGTGAACGAACGTGAACGAACCTGAGTTTTATAATCTGAGCAATATCTGTAAAACGTTCGGGGGAGCTGACCGCAGCTCCCCCGAACTTCATAACAACAGCACTGTCGGATGACTCCATGGAATTACCCTGTTCGTGTTAGAAGGTCTCGCACTGTTCTTTGTATATCGTCTACATCGAACGGTTTGGTTATATACTCATCGCACCCTGCCTCGAATCCTCGGCGGATGTCATCTTCTGTTTTGTTGCCAGAAATAAAAGCAACCGGCAAATCTTTGAGCAGCGGTTTAGATTTCAGCAAGCCGCAGAGTTCGTATCCGTCAACCCAAGGAAGATTGATGTCCAGCAAAATCAGATCAATGCGAGTGTCCTCGATAATCTTGCTTAACTCCATAGCGTCTTTGGCAACGAGGACTCTATAGTTTTCTTTTTCGAAGATTCTTTTTATAGCATTTCGCATGACCAACTCGTCATC
>JBEAPS010000396.1:0-5428 GCA_041164285.1 Pseudomonadota bacterium | reverse complement strand
TGAGTTTGCCAATGGTACATATTTTCTAAAAAGCGCAACGCTTATCAACAATGGTAAAGTCAGTGAATTAACTTGTACGGGCGAATTTTTCATTGTCCTACAAAAGGATACTGATAGTGTTCGTGTGCAGCCTGTTGGGAGCGCATCGTGCCCTGCTGCGAATCCAGGTTCCTTTGTTGAGGTGTTGGGTGGTGACTGTGATCAGGCTGTTGCAGTATTAACCAGATCATCCGATGCGACACATTATACGCAGTCCGGTGCAGACTGGTCTTGCGCAAGTCGGTCTTCTGCTCAACTGGAAATCGCCCTGAGTGCAGTGAAGGAAAAGTCTCTGCGAGTGCTCCGACGCAATTTGCAAGAGCCCTCACTTGTCACTGAATTTGTGTTTATCAGGTCGGCCGATGTTTTGTGAGCAACCGTCTGTGCCGCCGATAGAGCCAGTGGAATGTATTTGGTACCGCCCAGGCGACTGGAGACAGGACATTTATACAATACCCTTGGAGGCCGCTGTCGTTACTGCAATCAGTCAGCAAACACCTCCGCAAAGTCCGCGCTGGCCGTTTGCTAAAGAGAGTGCAAATGCAATTCGCAATCCTTCGCGGCAGCCTGGAGGTTTTGCTGCTGCACTTGGGATTGCCGCTCTAGCTCCCCTCGCTGGCGCTGTCTATGTGTCCTCTCCTGACTTTCAGTTTTATAGGTACTTGCGCGGATTTATTCACTCGCACCTTTGGACTGAGCTTTTCACTTCAGGCGCAAAGGTCTACTTTGGTCGAAAAAGACCGTTTTACGACACAGTTGCTCGTCGGAATGAGGCAAGGAAAGATGACAGACTCTCTTTTTTCAGTGGTCATTCCTCTCACTCATTTGCTTTTGCAACGTATGCTTCCCTGATAGCACATAATGAACTTAGAGAGAGAAATCTTGCTTGGCTCTACACTGGTATCTTTTCTGTAACAGCATCGTGGGTGGGTACTTCGAGGGCGGTCGATCGGCAACACAATTGGTCCGATGTTATCGTTGGTGGCTTAGTGGGCGCGTCTGTTGGTTATCTTACTTACTCAAGAGTGCAGCAGGTTGCACGCATTCCAATTTCGGTAGAGATCCCAGCCGAAGGTGGCTTGGCTGTAACCCTAAAAACTTATTTTCGTTGACAACCAAAGTTGGCCTTTTGCCTTCACGAGAGTTCGCGAACCGTCTTCAGCGCGTTCCGCAAAATACAGATACTTCGCCTTTGGCGAATATTCTGAACTCAGACCAAGCTGTGCTGAGAATAAGGGGTTTGTCGTTTCTGCGGCAATTGTGAATTGAGTTTCATTGCCACCTCCTTGTCTAAAAAACCGTTCATCCTCCGTTCCGTCATGGAGCCGAGGTGCTGTTTGTGAAAGCCAGGAAACAATGAGCCATTCTTTTCCATCTGAAGTCTCGTCAAGTAGAAATTTTCCTTGCGCAGCGGCTCGATATTCATTTGTGCTTTTGGGTAGTGCACGGTCAGTTGGTCCCTGTGAGTATTTGCCCCAGCGACTATCTTGTATGCTGACAACGCGTTGTTCACCTTGTGACATGGTCTGCAGCATACCTTCAACTTCAAATTGCTTTGAGTTCACTCGGAGTGAGATTTCTGCCTCATGAGTGTGGGCAGCCCGTGGCGAAAGTGAAATGAGGCCATCGGGTGCGAGTGTTGGAAAAAATTTTATCTGGTCGCGCTCACCACGATAAACAAAAGAAAATCTCGTGTTTTTCCTTGGGTAATCAACAGAAAAACCAGCAACTTTCGGGCCGCCCGCAAAGACAGACCACAATGTCGATTCAAGCTTTGAGTCGAATTGAATTCCTAGAATGGCTGGCTCAGAACGCATGAATTCTTTGGCTGACTCGTTCATGCTTGTTGCTTGAGGTCGTACTAAAATACGGCCGAGTGAAACGCGCGCTTCGCTGAGTTCGAGTTTTAGGGTTGCCTCTTTGAGTTGGATTTTGTCATTGCCCTCCTTTGTGTCGATCGGCACTTTTACCGCTGTCTGAGCGGTCCATGCCGAGCGCACTGGTGTTTTGAGTGAGATCTCTCCCATCGATTTAAAGGGGACAATTTGAGCTGCTTCGGTGTCGGTCAAGACGGTAGATACTTTAAATGAGCTATCTGCAGAGACTTGCTGTTCAGAGAACAGTGAGCCTATTGCAAAAAATACTGCGAAAACTTTTGCTCTTTTCTTCAATTGTGTGAGCAGTCTGTCGAACGTTTCAGCGAACTTTTTTTTGTCATTTGCGCTGTATGCGGCCGGACCTCCGGTGATCATTCCTGAATTGCGCAACCCTTCCATGAGGTCGCGTGTGGCAAGTCGCTCACCAATATTTGCAGAATTAAATTCTTGCCCGCGGCGGCTTAATGTTGTGACTTCTTTTGAAACACATCTGTGCGCAAGAGGAATGTCATCGGTTACGACTAAATCGCCGGGCACTGCGTTGTCTGCAATGTAGTCATCGGCTGCATTGAAGCCTGAGTTAACAACAATCATTTGTAGGTGGGGGTGCGGAGGAAGTTTGACCCAGCGATCCGCTACAAGAATTACGGCAGTTTCCGTGCGTGTGGATGCTTTGAATACGCAATCTTTGACGTCATTCGGGCAGCCGTCTGCGTCGAGCCAGATCTTCATCTTGAATCCTTATGTTGCGGTTTTTGCAGTATGAGTGATGAGCTCGTAGACCCCGATCGATCGAGTCTTACCTTTTACAGTTGAATTTTCAATAAATCTTGTTTGAAATTCATTGCTCAAACGCTCGGCCGTTGTTGCTGAAATTAATATTTGTGTGTTGTGTTCTTTATTGAGCTGTTCGAGCCTGCTCGACACATTCACTGAGTCGCCTATTGCCGTGTAGTTGAGTCTTTCGTTGCTTCCTATGTTTCCGACCATGGCTATCCCTGTATGCAATCCGATGCGAATCTCCATCGTGCTGTGTCCTTGGGCGGAGCGGCGAGCGTTTAGTTTTTCAATTGAGTTTGTGATTGCAAGAGCTGCCAATGATGCTTGTGCGGGATGGTCTGGCAAGGCCTGGGGCGCATTCCAAAACGCCATCACAGAGTCGCCAATGAATTTGTCGATTGTTCCGCCATGCTGTGCAATTGCGGTACTCACGGCATCGAGGTATTCGTTGATCATGGCGACGAGTTCATCTGGCGGAGTGCGCTCCGTAAGAGCGGTAAAGTCTTCAAAATCTGTGAACAGAATTGTAATTTCGCGCTTTGTTGCGCCCTGCCTTGCTTCTGTTGACGTGGAAATGAGTTGTTCTACAACAGCTTCCGGTATGTATTTTTGAAAACTCTTGAGCCCTTTTTTAGTAGAATCCATCACTCGGCACAGTTCGTCTACTTCTGTGATTCGCGATGTTCTCATTCGATTATCTGAAACTTTAAATTCCCTGAGAAGTTTGAGTTCCGTAATGATACTTCGAATAGGCTTTGAAACAAGATGCGCCAAGAGCAACATGAATGGAAGGTATGCGAAAAAGATGACCAACGCCGAGGCAATACCCACGTAGAGGTATCTTCTCTCCATTGCGAGAACTCGTGTTGACTCGATGTCGAGTCCAATGATGCCTTCAAGACTTCCATCTTTTTTTACTAGGGGTGCGTATCCTGAAAGCCATGTTCCCCACTTGTCTTCTGAGAAATGTTCTTCGGCTAATGCCTGTCCCGTTGGGCTGTAGGCAACATTCATGGTTGGTGTTGCGTTTTTGTAGATGTCCCCAAGTTGCCCCATTTCCTTGGAATTGTCAGAGTCGCTTATAAAGACAAACTCTCCTGCTGAGTTTTTTCTGAAAGTATATAAATATCGCACATCCGGCAGCTGGTTTCGAATTTCCCTGACTTGCTGCTGAATAGAAATGTAGTTGAGGTCGTTTCCGTTTTGTCCGATCTTGATCTTTGCATGTTGATCAATGTTGATCATTTGAGCAGCGCCACGCACCGCTGTTACAAGTCGTTTGCGAATTTCATCGCGAGCTAGCTCTTTTGCCTGAATGTAGGTGGTAAACGTAACAAGAGCCACAGAACCAGCAACCATCAGAATTGAAAATATGAGTAGCAAAGTCTTGAGAGCAATTTTTTTATTACTTTTTCCAGTCCTGAGTTCCGAGATGACATTTTCCATCGTGTGCCCCATGCGTTTGACTTCACTTTCGAGAAGCTTAGGTGGATATGTGTGTCATAGGCAACCGATGAGTGGCGGTCTAACGTGCTTGACTCGAGTGATGTTTTCACATCTAGTGAAATCTGTCTGTGAAGTCCTAAATCCTGGCTTTTGGAGAGCAATTAAAAGTGATGAATAAGTCCTCCTGGAATCTTCGGCAAACCTTTACTGATCTACCGAGTGAGTTCTTTTCATTTGTTCTTCCGACTCCTGTTTCGCAACCGCGGGTTGTTGTTTTTAATGCAGCGCTCGGTGAGCAGTTGGGTCTGTTGTTTGGGGATTTTGTAGACGACCAGACCGCACAGGTTTTTTGCGGAAACGAAATTCCTGAGGGAGCGCAACCACTGGCACAGGCCTATGCGGGGCACCAATTTGGTCACTTCACTATGTTGGGTGATGGCAGAGCCATCCTGTTGGGTGAGCAGCAGACAGCTAGTGGGGAGTTCTTCGATATTCAACTCAAAGGGTCTGGACCGACTCCCTATTCTCGTCGCGGAGATGGGCGCGCTGCATTGGGGCCGATGTTACGCGAATATATCGTAAGCGAAGCCATGGCTGCTTTGGGTGTGCCGACGACACGATCATTGGCTGTCACCCTTACGGGTGAAAAGGTATTGCGTGAAGGAGCGCTGCCGGGTGCTGTTTTGACGCGCGTTGCAGCAAGTCATATTCGTGTGGGAACCTTTGAGTACGCCGCCGCGTTAGGCGATCCAGTGCGTCTTGCAGAGCTCACCCTGTACACACTCAACAGGCATCTCCCCGACTTTCCTGAAGACGTGCCTCCTGCTCTCTCTCTTTTGCGCCATGCAGTGCGTGCACAGGCTTCTCTCATGGCTCGCTGGATGCAGGTGGGCTTTATTCATGGCGTTATGAACACCGACAACATGGCTCTCTCTGGAGAAACGATCGACTATGGTCCATGCGCGTTTATGGACGTCTATCATCCGCAAACTGTTTTTAGCTCGATCGACACGCAAGGGCGGTATGCCTATGCGAATCAACCACAAATTGCGCTGTGGAATTTGGAAAGGTTCGCCGAGACCCTCTTACCGATTCTGGGTGATGAAAAAGAGGCAGCCATTGAGCTTGCGCACAGTGCACTGGACGAGTTTGCTGAGCTTTACAATCAATTTTGGTTTTCAGGCATGGCGGCAAAAATTGGATTCTCCGAAGCCAATGATGACGTTCAGAAGCTTGTTTTGCAGCTACTTCAAGTCATGCAGCGCAATGAGCTCGACTATACCAAC
>JBEAPS010000395.1:0-2843 GCA_041164285.1 Pseudomonadota bacterium | reverse complement strand
GACTTTTGGGTGCCTGTTGAGTCGCTTGCTCTGCCTCGATCCGACTTAAAAAGCCAGCAGATAATTGCTGGATGCGCTGACGTAGAAATGCGCTCGGCATCAGTTTAGTTTCAGCAGCGATAAGTGCCGATAAAATCATGCCATGATCTTTCAATGAGACTTCAGTATTCACATTTTTATCTAGGAATACACCGTAAATTGGTATGATTGTCTTTTCTGATTCAGTAGACTTTTTTTCTCTGATATTCTCTGAAAGGAGTGTCTGGACAATGAGCTGGGCAGCACGTGTGAGTGACTTGGGTGCTCCACTCAGCTGGGCGCGAGTTTCATTTGAAACATCAAGATCTGTTATGTTTTTGAGTTGGCTCCCCCATTCAGTCAATGCAAGCAGCAGTAAACTGAGAGTTTGAGGTGAAGCTTTTTGATTCAAAGTTTGTGCAACGCCTGCGACCTGTGGACCGCTCACTTCCTCTTGGATAAGACGCGTGTTTTCATCGATGAACCGCTCTGAGAGCAGTGCATCTAAGCCCGGAAGCACAAGCAGGGCTAATTGATACGCATCGGAGGGGATGACTGAGTCGGCGAGGAAATATCGTGCGTAGTCGCCACGTGTCGCTGGTCGCATGCGTTCAAGTAAACGCGCAGCTGTCCACCAGTGGAGCGCTTGTTCAGCAAGACTCACTCGGTTCATTCTCCAACTCCATCGTTCTTCCCCATAACGAGCAAGACTGAGTGAATTGTTATTTGGCAATGTCAGATCAAGAACTCCGGTCAGAAACCGAATTTGATTTGAACCTTTGCGCGGGTCAAAAGCACCGGGGGTGTTGATCTGCAAGTCTATGGGCACGGTGAGACCACCCCACTGGCCACCTTTGCCGTCTTCATTCAAACCGTACAGGTATTCTCCCTCAGCGAGGATGCGAAGTGTTTCGTTCCAGAGAAGACCACGCATGGGGTGCGTTTTAACGATTGATGACCAGGGTCCACCTTGTGACAGGACAAGAGCCCAGCGGGCAAATACGTCGGGCATATGAACCCATCGTTCTGCAAGAGGCGCGGCAGTGCCCGGAAGGGGAGGGAATGAATCGAGATGGAATCTGAACACTTCGTTTGGTGTGTTCCATGTGCTGTCGGCGGCCTTTACCTTTTTTTCAAGACCCTCACTCACTTCCTTTGCAACAGTCATTTCATCGGCAAATATTCCACCGATAATATTGTCAACGGGCCTTGGTATGATCTCAAGAATCTTGAGTTTAGGGTTGCTTAGAATTTCGCGTCGTATGGCAGGTGTCAGGGCCTGCGGGAGTGCGCCTCGGGTTTCGTTGACCGAGGTGATCAGTGCCGCTTGTAATTGAGGAAGGCAGTCGCAAACACTCAATGCAAAATAGGTGTCCACAAGCGATGCATCGGGAATGCGAGCGGCAGTCGACGTACGCTGTCCCAACGGACTCAAAAGTTCGAGACCTTGATTTTGAACGAGGGCATCTGACTGCTTTGCCACACCATTATTTTTTTCTTGGTCTGCAGGGCTGTTAGAATTTTTAATACAACTTGTCTGCACCATGACGCCGATGGCAGCACACACGCTTAATATTAAGTATCTCAACCAAAACATGTCAGCCAACTCATTTCCCTAGATATGATTCCTTCAATCCTCTTCGGGGTGGGTTATCGGCAAAATTGCGAAGGGCTCGAATGTGCAAAAACTTCCCAGTTGAAAACTGAGCTTTGCTTGCTCAAGTTTTCAATCGATGTGAGGCTTTGGAAAATTAGGGAGCGCGGCAGCTACTCAAGCTCGAAAAAGGAGTGACGAGATTCGAGGCATTCCAGAGGCAAGAATAACTGCATCCAGAACCACCAGCACGTTCCATTGCGGTGGCTATAAGCCTTGAGCAAGAAGAGCTGCACACGTCTCGAGGGGCAGCATTGTTCAAATCAGAGTTCCCTCCAATGAAATCTCCATCGAATACACCAAAGCGGGTTCTCACTTCGCAGCTTGCGAGCTGAACCGAGCCAGAGGTCGCACCTGAACCGGTGTTCACTCCCGCAGCTCCTTTGGCGCTTGCGATTGTGCTCGAGCAAGATCCGCTCGTAGCTCCTGCGATGAGGAGAGATACGGAACCAAAGGTGCAGCGATAAGTACATTGAGAATATCCTGCAGTGATTCTGGCGGCGTTATTACAAAGTGAAACACAACCCTCTTCAGTTGTGTTGCTCACCTGCTCACTTTCACCACGATCTGCGAGTCCGGGGAAAGCCTCGTACCCTGGTTGTATTGTGACACCTACAGCGCTTGCATCACACAACTTTTCGACGGGAGCTGGCTGCCCAGTATTAGTTTTGTCTTTCGAGTTTGAAGAATCGCCCGCTCCACTCACCGTAACGCCAGTTTCTTGCGAAGGTTTGCTCAGAGGTGACTGATTCACCGCCGATCTTTTGATCTTAGGCTCCACAGATATCGAGCATGCGGTGCCCAGTAGCAAGGAGAGCAGAGCTAAAAATGTAGGATGAAATCTTTGCAACGAGTTTTCCTCCGCCATCACCTACAGGTGTGATCGGCATTGGGGAGGAAAAAATCAAGATTTTCGTAATTACTCAAATCAATACGTAGAGTTTAGGTTTATGCGTGAGGAGGTTGTCGTTTGTGCTCTCGCTTAAACAACTTCCCCACACACAAAGCTTGAAGGCACGATGCGCTTAATGGTGTCAGCGTCCGTTTTGTTCACAACGAGAGTGTAACCAAGTCCCATATTCCAAACGTTGAAAGCCTCGTCTTGACTGATGTCGCCTGCAGTCATGATGAAGTTGATGACCGGCGGGAGAGGGATTTTAGTGCGGTCGAT
>JBEAPS010000394.1:0-3219 GCA_041164285.1 Pseudomonadota bacterium | reverse complement strand
CAAAGATCAAAACTCCCACGCAAGCCGCTAGAATTCCGAGCGCCCACTTCATTTTGGCTGAGCCAACAACATCCGCGTGCCCGGCTGATTCAGTTAACTGGTCTGAAGTTTGGGCATGGCTTTTCAAATAGGCTTCAGCAGCTGAAATTCCAGACTCATTAGCGACTGCTGAGACTTGCTCTTTTGTTTCAGGCTCGTTGAGAACAATCGGCTCAGCAGCATCGCTCGAGATAGCTTCCACAGCGGAGGAAGTCACCTCCGGTTCGCTCGAGACAGCTTCCACAGCGGAGGAAGTCACCACCGGTTCGCTCGAGATAGCTTCCACGGCAGAGGAGTTCACCACCGGTTCGCTCGAGATAGCTTCCACGGCAGATAAGTGCACAACTTCCGACGAAATTTCCTCCTGCTTATCAAAGCCCTCACGCTCTCGAATATGCTTTTTCGCACCCTTTCGACGCGTGCTTTGTTCAACGGAACGGTCGTTTAACATCGGTGCGACTGGCTTGCTGGTAGAATCTGATGGAAGCAACCCAGCGGAGGTGATGGCTGATTCCGGTCCAATGATGGGCAAGACTTCCTCTTCGGAATGCCTACCACGAGAAGTCGGAGTCATTCTTTTCTCGATACCGCTCTCTTCGACAATTGCCTGGGTAGGGGGTTTTGCCTCACTCACATCGTCGAACATGTCTAGCGAAATTCCCAGAATACTCGCAACATCGGGAGTCGTCACATCGATAGGCTGCTCTTCAGGGGTCAACCCAAGGCGAGCAGAACTCTGTGAGCCTGAATTAGATTTTTGTGTCCTACTCAAGGAATGAATTTCAGGACTGGCTTTTTGCTTCGTGGTGCCGCCACTCAGGGCATGTGTACGAACTGCGGCGGCCTCAACATTTCGAGAAGCAGAGGGCGCACTGGCCTGCTGAACCCGCTGCGCTCCAAATTCACGTTCCGGGCGCGCCTCTCGGGTGTGCCCAACTTGGTAAGGTGCTTGGGCATCTTGCTCTGCTGGCATGACGGCCTGATTAGCAGCTTGGTCGAGTTCCGGCACCGAAACAGACAGCTCTCTTGCATAGATTCGAACGAGTCCACGGCCATTAAGACCAGGAGGCAATTCATCCCACTGCCCATTTTCGATCGCGACAAGATAGTGCTCGCGAACTTTGATTTTTGCGGACAGAGCGGAAGTGCTTCGACCTATCATTTCACGCGCTCGACGCAGGCGTTCACCCACAAGCTGGGCGACATCAGAAGAAACTCCAAGAGCAGTTCGATTGCCTGAGGTATCCATCTCGGTTCCCATCACTTGATCATGACCTTTCAGATTAGTTTGACAGCTGACGCTGAAGAGCTAGTGCTCGCCTCTTAAGCAATTCATTCGGCTCTGCTTTCAGAATCGACTCAACCGCACGCTTCGCATTTCTCTTTTCTCCGAGTCTAGCAAGAACTGTTGCTAGCTCAAGCTGCGGATCAAGACAATTTGGACAAAAGTCGACAGCCCGTCGAAATGAGCTTCTAGCCCCAGCTAGGTCGCCTGCAGAGGCCTGACATTTACCCAGATTGAAATAGGGGGCCGCATATGTTGGGTCGATATCGAGCGCACTCTGAAAATGTGGAACGGCCTTTTTACAATTTTTCTCCTGCAAAAAACTCAATCCGAGGTTGAGATACACCTTTTCCATTAAAGTGTATTTTTTTCTTTCGATAATTCGGTTCAAGGTTTCACGGCTCTCCTTAAATTGTCCCAAAACTATCAGAGTGTAACCAAGATTGAGTCGTGCATCATCGTCGTCGTCATTCACCTGCAACGCGGCGCTGAAGCTGCGTGCGGCTGCTTGAGGGTTGTTAATGCCCAAAAATGATAATCCCAATAATGTGTGCACCTCAGCATAGGCATCTGCAGAGCGAGATCTCGGGAGTAGAAATTGAATAGCTCGCTGGTATTCTCCTTGATCAACCAACTGGCGCGCCAGCTCCAAACTGGCGGCTCTGTTTCGGGACTGTGGAGTATCTACTGCAGTGCTCACACATGCGCTGAGCAGGACAGACATCTGAACAATAAAAAAAAGAAAAAGTCTCATGTCTATCTACGTCCTATCACTGGAGACCACGTTCCGCATTAATCACTTGCCTAGGCTTTCCAGCCACGTCGCTCGGGCCGACCAGCCCATCTTTCACCATTCTGTCCATCAGGCGTGCGGCTCGATTGTAACCGATTCTGAAATTTCGCTGGAGGCTGGAAGTACTCACTGTTCCTGAGCTGACAGCAAAGTCGACAGCCTTATCGTATAAATCGTTTTCATCGAGGAGAGTGCCATCTGCTCCTAAATCGTCGGTTTTTCCATGCTCATTCTTTTGGTTGATTGTTTGCGCGTTCTTGTGGACAGCATCCATCATCGCACTATCATATTGCGCTGGGTAGAGTTGCTTGAGCCTATCACTTAATTGATTGATTTCTCTGTCGCCAATGTAGGCTCCATGACCTCGAACAATTTTGTTGGTTCCGGGCGGAAGAAACAACATGTCTCCTCGCCCCAAAAGGCGCTCCGCACCGACACTCTCAATGATTGTTCGGCTGTCATGACGCGAAGCGACTTGGAAGGAAATACGACAGGGTAGGTTCGCTTTGATTACACCTGTGATGACGTCAACACTTGGACGTTGTGTCGCCAATATGAGGTGAATCCCCGCAGCACGTGCCTTTTGTGCAAGCCGTTGAATTGAGTCTTCAATGTCACGTGGAGCTGTCATCATCAAGTCACACAGCTCATCAATGACAACAACTATGAATGGCAGCGCTTGTGGAGTTTCGCCTTCAAGCTGCTCAACCGTCAAACGTCCTGCGAGAACCTCAGTGTTAAAGGCTGCTATGTTTCTAACCGCAGCCTTACGCATGAGCTGATAGCGACGCTCCATCTCATCGATGGCCCATTTCAGAGCACCCGCTGCCTTGGATGGGTCAGTCACGACGGGCATCAGCAAATGTCCAATTCCATCGTAGTTGGAGAGCTCAAGCATCTTGGGATCGACTAATATGAACCGGACTTGCTCAGGTGTTCGCGACATCATCAAACTCAGCAGAGTGACGTTGATGCCTACAGATTTGCCAGAGCCTGTCGCACCGGCAATAAGTAAGTGAGGCATTACGCTCAAGTCTGCAACGAGCGGTGTGCCATCAACGTTTTTTCCAAGTGCCATCGGAAGTGGGGTTGCCATATCTCT
>JBEAPS010000393.1:0-24239 GCA_041164285.1 Pseudomonadota bacterium | reverse complement strand
AGCTGGGAAACCGGCAGGCCTGTCTCTTACTCCGCGCTAGCTTCTCAATCAGCCAGCAAAGATGGATGGAGTCTTACAGGGGGAGTCTCCAGTGTTGAAGACCTGTTTGTTTTCAATACGCTCGACCCCAACATTTCCATGAGCGCTGGGTTAGAAAGCCTTTGGTATCGGGGCCAACTTGGGTCAATCGCATCGATGACACATATTCGCGTGAACCACATTGCAACACAGAGTGAACAAAACCAAATCCAAGGTGGTTTTGGTTTTGCACTCAGTACAAAGTACGTTGGAATACAGGCTGCCTCGTTATGGCGTAACAGCCAAACTGGATTTGCAATGGGGCTTTCGTCATTCCTTTAACCATGCCTGACAAAATATAAAACTCTGACTAGAATATCAGCTTGTCGATGATCATCAGAGCTCTCCCACTGACGTGAATGATAGCTGAGGACTAAAAATGTTCAAAAAAGTTTTTTTAGCACTCTTCATTGGTAGCAGTATCACGTTGCTTGCCGGACTCTCAATTGGCGGATTTTTTGCTTGGGATTATGTTCAAAAGGTTGAAAAAACACTTCCACCGCTGTCAAAGCTTAAAAACTATAGCCCACCTCTTCCAACTATCATCTACAGCAGTGAAGGAACAAAAATAGGAGAGCTGTTCGAGGAAAAGCGCTATCCAATAGCTATATCAAAAGTATCACCAATTTTAGTCAAGAGTTTTCTCGCATCAGAAGATGCCCGCTTTTACGAACACAGAGGCGTCGATCTTCAAGGCCTTCTCCGCGCTGGTATTTCATACATTGCGAAACAAGGAGCAAAACAAGGTGGAAGTACAATCACCCAGCAGCTAGCGAAAAATGTACTACTCTCACGCGAACGCACCATAGAGAGAAAAGTCAAGGACATCCTACTAGCCCTGAAGATTGAAAAAAACTTCAGTAAAGATGAAATCCTAGAAATGTACTTAAATACAATTTTCTTGGGAAACAATTCATATGGCGTGGAAGCTGCAGCCAGAAATTATTTCAGAAAGTCCTCAAGAAAACTGACCCTAGCAGAAGCCTCAATGATTGCAGGACTCGCACCTGCTCCATCTGCATACGCACCGACTGACAACTTCGACAAAGCAAAAGTGAGGCAAAGGTTTGTGCTCGATCGGCTTGTTCAAAATGGGTGGGCATCTCAAACAGAAGCAAACAATGCATTTATGGAACCCATCACCGTTCACAGAGCGGAAACACCCAACACCCGCTCAGCACCTTATTTTCTTATGGAAGTCAAAAAACAACTCGAAAATTCACTCAAGCTCGAAAATCTACTGACCTCTGGATACAAAGTTCAGACGAGCCTCAATCTGGCTCTCCAACGGCATGCCCAAGCTGTAATTAGCAAATTTGTCGAACAGTTTGACGCAAAAAAGGCATTCAGAAAACCTCTCATTAAGCATGGCATGAATTTTAATAGTGCTCTCGAAAAAATCTCGAGAAGGGGCTGGAATGCCGACGAAGATGAAGACGTGCGCGGTATCATTATTGATCTCATTCCGTCGTTGGACATTGCGCTAATAGCAACGCAAACAGGACCCGGTATTCTACTGGCTGAAGATCACCGTTGGGCTCTCCGTGCCGCTGCGAGCAAAAAAACCAGCGCGATTGAAGATTTCGCAGATATTTTGAATATCGGTGATGAAGTTCACATCAAACAAATAGACACGCGCACACCCAAGCGTATTCAATCGGCTGCAAAAGTCTTTGAAGAACACGAGAAGACTCTACAGCTCTACGGATTGAACCTCACCAACATTGAACTCAAATACTATCAACTAACCGACACTGAGGGCATCGAGGCTGCCTCAATTGTAATGGATGCACAGTCTGGTGATATACTTACCATGGTTGGGGGAAGTAGCTTTCAAAGCAGCCAATTCAACAGAGCAACGCAGGCAATGCGACAAGTTGGCAGCAGCGTAAAGCCACTTTTTTATAGCCTCGCCATGGATCATGGATTTTCTCCAGCTTCGCGAATTGACAGCCCGCCCATAGTGATTGGCGATTGGAAGCCGGAGAATTATGATAGAGAGTTCACTGGGCGAACGAATTTAAGAACATCGCTCATTCATTCTTACAACATTAGTAGCATTCAGCTCTTCAAGGCATTAGGTGTCCGTCTGTCAGCACAGCACTTTAAAAACCTCGGCCTCCCTTGGGATGATGTCAAGCTCGCTCACTCACTCGGTGCAGGTTCAGCAACACTTTTGCAAATGGTTCAGGCTTATTCACCGTTTGCGAACTCTGGAAAATTGACCGAGGCACACTATATTAAGGCCATACAAGACAGAGACAACGAAGTTATCATCTCTGCTTCAGATCGAAGACTAAAGGCTTCGCCTATTCACACACCAATCGTTTCCACTCAGCAAAACTCTAATCTTGGTGGATATGAATCTTCAAATAACTCTCAGGTTCTGAGCCCAGCAGCTGCGTACGTGGCATCGCGCTTAATGCAAGACGTCATTCGTTTTGGAACCGGCACAAGGGCTCAAGGAGTTCCTTTTGCTGCGGGAAAAACAGGTACGACAAATGGGTATACTGACGCCTGGTTTATAGGCGTCACACCAAGATTGGTATGTGCCGTTTGGGTTGGCTTTGATGATGCCAGGAAAAGCTTGGGCGGAGGCGGTACAGGAGGGAAGATGGCCGCGCCTTTGTGGAGAGAAATCATGCTTGCCGCTACAAAGCTCTATCCATCAAATGAATGGTCTGTGCCTGAAGGTGTAGTCAAAGTGCGCGTTGGATATGGAGGTGAAAGGGCCTACGGTACCGGAGGAATTGTAATGCCTGCCGTGACAGGAAGTGAGCCCGGTGCTGCAACCGCAAGGGAGGCGTTGGGCCTCGACCTCGCTTCTCCGGTGACCAGCTCTCAAGAGGGTTCCGGTGACCAAATATCAAGACCCGAGCCTCACGACGACAATACCTCTCTCCGGCGAATGTACTAAGTTAGCTTTTCAGCGATCTACCACCGCTGTGTATCAACTCGCTCAACTCAGCAACCAGAGCTCTCAACTGCTCAGCATTATACTTCAGCTTGTCAGATGTTTGTGCGGTCAGATCAGCTGAGGCCACATACTTCTGGTTCGATTGGTCCAATTGACTGAGCATATCATTCATGCCAGCAAACCCTCGGACCTGCTCGTCCGCCGCAATCGAAATTGAATTTACAACTTGAATCATTTGAGAGACTGACACCAAAATGTCATTGAGCACACGACCTGTGCTTTGAGCAACTCTAGCACCATTTTCAGCAGACCCAGTGCTCTCGGACATCAGCTCAGAAATATCGGTGGCAGCCGTTGAGGTTTTTTGCGCCAGTGTCCTCACTGCTTCAGCAACCACAGCAAAGCCCTTACCTTGTTCACCCGCTCTTGCAGCCTCAACAGCCGCATTGAGTGCTAACAAATTCGTTTGAAAGGCAATGTCATTGATAAGGCTAATAGTCTCGCCTGCCTTTCGCGAATCTTTATGGATTCTATCCATCGCAGATATCAGGTCTTCTAACTCTTTTTGACCTTTTTTGGCATTGAGCTCTGCATCACGGGCTATTGCGGCACCCTCTCGCGCACTTTCTGCGTTTTGAGTTGCAATTTTCGAGAGCGCGTCTAGCGCCAGCACAGTTTCCTCCAGCGACTCTGATGCTTCACTTACAGAGTCTGCAACCGTCACACTCACATCACCAACGCGCTTTCCAGCCTCACCGATTTCTTCTCCTGCTACAACCAACGTTCTTGAAACTTTATTGACTTTTAGCATTGGTGAACGAATCAAAAAAACACTTACCAAAAGCGCTGCAAGTGTAAAAAAGCCACCTCCAACAGCAATTTGCCGCGTCGTCTTGGAAAGAACATCATCAACTGGCTTCATGTTAACCATGACAGAGTACGCACCACCCAGCGATCCATTTTTGCGATCTTCCATAGGATAACCGAAAATGTCAGTTCCATTGCCCCAAGGACTACGTGCAGGACTCCCATGGCATGACAAACACCCCTGCCGCTCATCAAGACGAATGGGCCTTGTGACGGTGTAAAACTTCCCATCGTCTGACTTTTTCGCAATTTGAGGTAAAAAAGGATCTTGCTCAAAAGCGTTGAGAATATCGAACTCCTCAGCAGTGGCCTTGTGCTCCTCGCGCCGAGGCTGGTCGGCGAAGATCCGGAATTTGTAGCCATCAGCCTTTTCGCCGGCATAGCCCATATTGAAAAGCACGATTATCGGAACACTCTTCATTAGCCGTTCCTTGTGCTCTTTAGGAAGATTGCCGTCAGGAAATCTAAGTCGAGTGTCCTCAACCATCTGAGACAGAACGCCCATATCACCAACGTAGTTCTTAGCATCTTCGATGCGAGATAAAATGGCACTCGACTTTTCGAGCAATGCCCTCTCGCCACTTTCACGAACGAGAAGTCGAGTGACCAAAATAGCAGAAAGCGTACAAATCACGCACGATATGAAAACAACACTTAATATTTTTATTCGAAAATTTACTTTCATCTTCACACCTCAAGGTGGACGCAAATACAAGACGACGAAAATCTGACAATGAGATTGTAACAACGTAGATTTAACTTCAAAAGACAGCATTGTTGGCGACCGCCAAAAACACCTTCATTTGATCTGAAGAGTTGCCCGGGTTGCAGGACAATTGAACTGAAGCAAGGAGATAGAAACTGTGAAAGAGATGCAATTTGCAACGTCAGACCAAAACTGCGAGCTATTTTTAACAGCTCAGGGTGTCGGGTTTCTGATGGTCACAGCGAACGGGTTCGTTTCAAGAAAATGGCATGGGCTGACAATCGAAGAGCATTCCATACTCGCCACTTTGCACTGGGAATTCTCACATGATGAAAAAACAACTCCGCTTCTTCAACACAACTGGCAATCGACACAGCGTGACGGCGGCAGCATCACTCGCCACTGGAAAGCAGACTGTGGTTGTCAACTTTCAGAGTGTTGGGACTGGTCTCAGCCACAAAAAGGCCTGACCATCTCTATCAAGCAAATTGACAAGCGCATGTGTGCTCATCAATCCAAAGATAGGTGTTCATTCAGAATGCGGCCGCTCTGGACCATGGAGCACGCTGGAACACACACATGCGCCACCGATCAAATCAAATCGGGTATCAAACAGTTTTCAGCACAAAAATTGTCCATAAAGCTTGAGGAAATCAGGGGTGTTATTGACTTCATATCACTCTCTGAAAAACCAACCGACAGTGGAGCTTGGTACCACATCGAACATCCGCAACAGGAATGGCTACCCACCCACAAGGACGCCGCAAGAGGTGAGCACCATGAGCGCGAATATTTCACAACGCACGAATTTCGCTCAATTCTAACTGCAAATACTCAGGTTGAATTTCTTCTGAGTTACGTTCAGCCAGACAGCCCATGGATGATGTCCCATTCATTACCGCCCACTGAGAGCCCGGTTTGGATTGAAACCGAAAAGTCAGATTTGGAGTGTGCTTACGTCAATTCTGTAAAAAGCCTCGGCCAACTCATCCAAAGCCGTCCAGATTCAACAATTGGACTCCAAGCCGGCTTGCCGTGGTTCACTCAATTCTGGACAAGAGACTTGTGCCACAGTTTTAGAGCTGCTTTTGTATGGTCAAACAGAACTCAAGAGGCCGACGAGCTCATCTCGCAACTTTGGAGTCGCTCTCAAGGGAAAGTGATTCCCAATTTTACAACTGCGCACGCCACTGCCGAAAACAGCATCGATGCATTACCACTCCTGCTTCTCTCAACCGCTGACTTAGTTGATAGAGTCGGCCTCACACAAAACATGGAAACAGTTCTTCCTCAAATTAAAAGCAGACTCTCTGAGGCAGCAAAAACATTCCTGAGTAAAAAACTCATAGACCATCGAGACGCCGATACATGGATGGATGCACAACGTTGGACACACTCCGGCCAATTGATCGCATGCAGCCCACGAGCAAACCGAGCATTTGAAATTCAGGCTTTTTGGCTAGCAGCCATCGGTCGATGGAGTGAAATTTTTCAGTCTACTAAACAGGAATTCGAAGAGGACTTGCTTCAGGATGCACTTCAGCAAGGATTGGCTCTGGTCAGAGAAAAGTATTTTGACAAGAACAGTAATCGCTGGGCCGACACACTGAGACCAAACGGTACACCTGACTTCGCCATAAGACCCAATGTAATGCTTGGCTTTCAGGCTTTAGACCGAGCGGAACTACTTGACCAACTTTTGCATGCGGATGAGCTGAAGAGCTACTTAGAGACACTGATTGAAACTAATCTTGTCACCAACTACGGAGTCAGGACACTCAGCCCAGAAACGTCTGTACGTCATCACATTGCAATCAACACGGTATTCAACGATGAAAGTGCATATATTCATGAAAACAAAATTCATTTCCATCCATACCACGAGTTTGGATCAAGGCACGGACTCGAGCACCCCGATTGGGCGTATCACAATGGCACCATTTGGCCTTGGTTGAGTCATCCCGCATGCCAACTGTTCCTACGATCAGAACTTTCAGATTTTGCCTTTCCATTGATAAACACCCTCATTCACCATTCAACACAGGGCTCTCAAGGTGGAGCTCTGCCCGAACTGCTCGACGGACTGTCGAGCCATTCACAATGGAGCTGGCCAAAAGGCGCACCACATCAAGCATGGAGTTCTTCTGCGTTCATTCACATGATTATGGAAAATGTATTGGGACTACGCATCAAAAACTTGGGTACACAAGTGCAACTCAACTCAACGCACTGGGGTTACTTTCAGAGAATAAGAACAAGTGTGTTGACAGAGTCGGGAACTATTTCCATCGAAAAGGATCGAAACGTTTTAAATGTGACTTTTGCCCCAACAACTCAGGAAAGCCAGATTGTTGTGGTTCATTTGGACAACAGAGCACCCAAGCGCATAGAACGCATCACTATGAGCCATAATCAAACTCAAGCAAAGTTAAATCTGATGCACAAATAAGAATACAAAAAAGCTCGGTTACAAATATTGAGTTAGCTTGAAGCGTGCCCACAATTTCTTTGTGAGGAGGATTCGCATCATGAACCACGAACTCAACCTCGAGCACTCTGAAAAAAACAATAGGAAAAGAGTCATTTTTTCAAATCTAAAGGTCGAGCTATTCATCAACCAAGCTAAGACTCTTTGGAATCATCTCCTTCATGATGCAACCGCAATATTGAAACAACAGCCTTTAAGCCACACCCACCCAAGAGTGGACGTTTTGGAAAATAAATCGATTTACGATATTAGAATTGATCTTCCGGGAGCTGACGCAAACAGTATCGAGTTGACTCACTCAGGAAAAATTCTTCACCTGAAAGCAAAAAGAAAGACTAATGAGTCAGCAGAGCTCAAGCTCTCATACTGTGAACATCAAACAGAGAGTTTTGAGAGAGACATTCGGCTTTCAGATGACGCTATGATTGACGAAAAATCTGCGACTTTTTCCGAAGGCGTGCTTTCAATTCGAATCCCCAAAAAAGCAGCATGACAAATAACACTCGAATTTTATGTCTCTAAAAAACTATGAGGTTGAAAAATGAGATTAGCACTGATGAGTATCTCTATTCTTCGATGTCTTTGGCTCTCAGCAATATTCCTCCAACTTGTTTCGCTGCAGCTGTTTGCTGACCAATCCAAGGTACATCTAAAATCAGCACCAATTGAACATGTTTTTATCCCTCAGGGGTTTGATGACAACGACAATGCTGAAGTTGTCATACAGGGACGATTTCAGAACGCATGCATGAAGACCGGACCGATTGAAAGGCAAATCAACATTCTCGACAAAACAATCATTCTGAGGCCGAAGATGTATGTTTACGATGGCGAAGCCTGTGCTCAAGTAATTGTTCCCTTTATTCAGAGGGTCACATTTGGGCACCTGGCCGCTGGTCAATGGACGGTCATCATTGCCGAGAACCGTGATCTTAAGCTTCAAAAGCTGACGATCAGGAAATCAGTCTCGGCCACACCAGATGACTATCTCTACGCACCAGTGGACGAAGTAGTTCTTTTGCCTGGACCCTCAGGCACGCGGCAGAAACTCGTGGTTAGCGGAAATTGGCCTATTAGCCCCACCAATGCCTGCTTCAATCTCAAAGAAGTGAGAACACTGCTTGGTTCTGATAATACACTTGTCGTGCAACCAATTACTGAAATATTAACCGGAGATGATTGTATTTCACAATCACTTAGGCAGCGTGTTTTTCAAGCAAGCGTCACACTTGAGTATCCAATTGTTGATGACTCTTTGATTCACGTGCGTGTTTTAAATGGAGAATCACTGAATAAATTCTATGAGTCACTTTAAAAAGAAGAGGAGATTTATGATGAGTGCATTTTCAACAAATGGCTTTAGAACGTCACTCGTCGTTGCTTTATCAGTTTTCATTATCAATGGCTGCGGCGAATCTCCAAACACAAATAACAGAGATTCAAAGGTTCATATTGTCGGTGGAAAAGCTATTCAAGCACATATCGATGATGAGCGTGCCTTTTCAACCGTAGCCCTCACCACTGATCACCGATCGACGTTGCAAAGAGGCTCAAAAACTCTCTTCGATTCAGGTAAATCCTTCTGCACCGCAACAATTATTTCTGATTCTGCACTTCTTACTGCGGCTCACTGTCTTGCAGATTATGATCAGCGTTCGTTGAATAAAAGCGGAAAACTCATACTTCCTAGCTCTCACGATTTTATTGCCAGTTTTGGAAATCAAGTCAGCGGGTCAGAGCAATGGATTCGCGCAAAAGAGGTTATCCCACATCCGGATTGGCAGCCCCATCTCACATTAAGCAGCGATCCCTCATCTGCTCCGCGAGATATTGGGATCGTCATTTTAGAGCGGCCAATTCCTAAGGGCTATTTCCCTGCCAAAGTAGGCAGTCATGATCTCGATGTTTCAGAAAAACAGATCGTTCATCTTGTCGGCTTTGGTGTGACCTGGAGCCGCCGAAGCAACAACACCGGAGTTTTGCGAGAAGTGGAGGTGCCAATTAAGAAAGTGAGTCAGAAGTCTGAAACCATTGTCGTTAGCACTTGGTTGAAGGGGGCTTGCGCAGGTGATTCTGGTGGACCCATGTACGTGCGCTCTAATGACGGTCTTTGGAGCGTAGTTGGGGTTACCTCAGCAGGTGTGGAAATACTGCAAACGTGCGTCGGCCTGAACAATTCTTTCACTGACGTTAGAGCCAACAGAAACTGGATTCGCCAGGTTTTACAAGAGCATGGTCAAGACTTACTTTAACCACCTATCCTGCAGTGGTAATGCCAGCAGAGACCAGGTCATGGAGCCGCAAAAAACCGAGCGCACGACCATTTTCGTCAACGATCGGAACGCCATTGAGTGGACGTGGCCGACCCTCCATGATTTGAAGCGCCTCGATAGCGAGAGTGCCGGGCTTCACGGTCACGGGACTCAAATTCATAAGTTCACGTGCTGTATGAGTAAAAACCTGCGGGCCAAATTGTTCCATCGCGCTGCGAAGGTCACGCTCAGCAATGAGGCCCAACATGTGATCTTTTTCCTCAACGACGATAAGAGCTCCCATGGCACATTCAGTCATTCTTGAGACGACTTCTTTGAATGTTGCCGTCGGGAAAATTCGCGGCAAATACTCCCCGCAAGCCATTAGGTCATCGACTCTAACAAATATTCTCTTTCCGATGGCACCCCCGGGATGATTGCGGGCGTAGGAATCGAGATCAAACAAACGCTGCTCCATAGAAGCTGCAACTAGCAGCTGTCCCAGAGCTAGAGTCGAAATAGTGCTCGTCAGAGGGGCTTGGTTCAACGGACAGAGCTCCGGCACAGACGGAAGAAGGAGAGCTTTTTTGCACGACTGTGCCAAAGGGGAATCAGGCCTGCTGGTGACGGCAATAAGATTGCATCCCCGCTCTTTCAAGAGGGGAACAACAGCAAGCACTTCAGCGCTTCGCCCGTTATTGGAAATAAGTATTACAGGATCAGCAGAGTGAACCGAACCTAAATCTCCATGCAGGGCTTCTGTTGGGTGCAAAAAGCGGGCATTGATTCCCACACTTGCCAACATCGCCACGAGCACCTGAGCGACACCTCCAGACTTTCCAACTGCAACAAAGTGCAATGTTCTGGATATAACGGGCTGGAGTCCGGAAGGATCCTGCTCTTCAGCAGCTCGACATTCACAGAGCAAATGAGTTGTGTGCGTGAAGGCGTCCCGAAACGACTCTGAGGACTTCAACTGGATGTGCAATGCCTCAATAGCTCTGCTCATATGCAGCGCACGCTCAGATGCACTCGAGAGAAGGTCCCGCTCCATCTTTGCAAATTCCCTTTTTCAAGTTGTCTCAACTAAGAGAACTCAATGAACATCAACTTTCGTTGGAACAACAAAAACACTTTCAATCCTGTTTTCTTGTCGGAGCGAAGATCCTTCGCCGCTTGACTCAGCGGATACCGAATCGTCATCGTCACGTCGCAACGGATCCTTTTTCTTTTGCATTCGCATGGCGCGTTTAGAAGTTGCTTCGGAGTTGATTTGTTCCATCATTTTGTTTGCTTCATTGAGCCCATCAACATCATCTTCAGCCGCATCTGGCTCAAGCGGCACACCAAACGCCTTGGAAACTGGATCTCCCATATCAATACCAGCGAGGTCTTCAAGAGACCTCCATTGGGCTTCCTGCAGATTGACAAGACGCTTGGAAAACTCCATTTGCCAAGCTGACATTGCTTCTTGTCTCTCACAAAGCTCTTCGAGAACTCCATGGATTAATGCCAACTGATCCTGTGTTTCGAGCATAAGCCGTTTGAGCTCTGCTGGCGCAACTCTGGCAGCAGAGGGGGCTCGAGCACCACGGGCCCTCGGCTTGACCGTATTATCGCTTTTTGATTTTCGAACTTCTGCCATCTAGGCGCTCCCGTCATGAACATTACTCATCACACTCAGGCGAAAATCACAAGAGGATGCGGGACTCGTGCCGAAAACTTTATGCCTCGAGGTGTGCCTCAACAACACCTTCCTTAGCCTCCGAACCCGCAGGTGCCGCCGGTGGATTTTTATCGAATAGAATGATTCCGTTTTGATGCATTGCCTGCCAAAAAGCCGGGTCAGGCATGACGCCTACTTCAAACTGCACTGCCTCAAAAAGACTGTCTTTTTGAGCTAAAATTTCGCTTTTCACATTCGTACAAAATGCCTGCATAGCATCGGGGGTTTCTTCAAGACCAGAGACACGCAAAAAGATTGTACGAATCCAACCATTTTCGCCTGCATTTGGTGGCAAGATAGCTCCCAAAACAGCAGCCTCAATTTTATCTTTCGAATTAAGTACCTGCTTTGCATGGCTTTTCTGCTCATCATTGAAGACATCAGGGGGAAATGCCACTTGCATCTGGCCGTCTTGCTCATTCCCCGTCGCCCCACCCTCGCCACCGGCAGCCATTTGGACTGGGCTTTGCTGAGATTGGGGGACAATTCCCATTGCCAGCTGCCGGTACTCCACTTTGGGCAGCACGATAAATGGGGCGCTACCGGCGTTGATGACAATGACTTCCGCCGGACTCGGCTCGAGCAACTTAAAGATATCTTGACCGCGCACTGAAACATACTGTCCACCGTCTGGTCTCCAGCGACGCGCTGCGGCACCACTGGTGAATGCAGCGGCAAATGGGGTGCCAGCAGAATTCTGCAAAATAGCAACGCTCATATTTTGGTCCGTACCACCCTCAGGAGCTGGTGCACCCTGCTCAGGCTCTGAAAGAGCAAGAAGCAATTCTGAAAACAAGAGTTCCTGATATACTTTACGACGCGTTTCACCGTTGTCTTGACGAACGTTTTCCACCATCGCCTGTTCCAAAAACTCTGCAACTTTGGGTTCAGAGGCATCGGAAGTCTGCTGGACTGAATCCTGAGCGTCCGATTGTGGAGCAGGCTGAGTCGGCTCTTGGTTCTCACTTTGTGTATTTTTCACTGCCTCAGTATTTTGTTCAGAGTCACGTTTACCGAAAAGTTTTTTCAACACCATTTTTGCCTCTTGAATACGCAATGATATGCAAGTGAATGTTCATCTAAGGACATGCAAGGATGCCCCGAACAATGAGGCAATGCAAGCTGACCAGCGTGAACTTTAACTATATTTCCGTTGCTTGGCTTCACGCCAAAGTTCATCCCACTCCTCGAGGGAGAGGCTCTTTGCGTGCTGTTCGGTGACTTCATTTCCCCGCTCTCTTAAAATTGTTTCCATTTCTTTAAATCTGGTAAGAAACTTTGCGGCGCTTGCTCGAGCAACTAAGTCAAAGTCAATTGGCGATGACTCGGATAAAATAGTTTGGTTCAGAAACACAACTAAGTTAGCCATTGCCAGAACAACATCACCGAGCTCATCCGAAATTCTTTGATGACTCATTTGAGACGAGAACAACTCAGCTTTCAACTCTGACAGCTCGGAAGTTAGGTCACCAAACGTCTGATCAAGTGTTTTCCAAGCAAACCCAACATTCCATGAAGATTTTGAAATCCCGGCCAAGTAATTCAAAGTTGGTAAGTGATTCTTTTTCTGCGCTTTGGACAACAGTGACTTCGGCGCATTGTCTTTTGCCTCTTCCGACTTAATTCTATCCCACTGCTTCATCACTTCATCAGCTGAACCGATCGAATCAGAATCAGTGTCGAATACATGAGGATGCCGACGAATCATTTTGTCACTGATATTCATCAATACATCTGCCACTGTAAAATGACCCTTTTCCGCACTGATCTGTGAATTCAAAAAAACCTGCAAAAGCACATCACCTAGTTCATCGGAGAATGCTGCCGCGTCCTCTGCTTTACGCGATTCACCGTAACGACTCGCCGCTTGCACAGCCTCGTAAGCTTCCTCTATTAAATAAGGGCGAAGCGACAGTATATCTTGTTCACGATCCCACGGACATCCACCCACGGGCGAACGCAATGCAGACACAATTTTAGAAAAATAAACTGAATTTAATGCGGTTCGAAACTGCTCACGCGATATGCTCAACGAGCCCGTATTTTTAAGCTTGGGATGACCTGAAAGCTGATTGTGAGCTCCGATATCAACAGTATGATTTTTGTCTTCACGAGTCACATGCCCAAATGGATCGATCAAACTTGGTTCATACTCAGCAGGCGGTATAAGTCCTGCAAGCTGCAATGCAGTCGCAGCGATATTGGCAAGGCCAGCATCTGCAAGATCCGAGCGAAGCGCCACGGGTTGACCCAAAACCTCTGCATTGAAAATCGCAAATGGAACGGGTGCAAGGGTATGACTCGTTTTACTGCGAGGCCGGCCGTCTTGGCCAAGTTGTACTAGACCAGTCTTTTTATCGACCTCGAACATTTCGTCAGCATTGCCATGATCAGCCGTGACAAGAACGACCGTATTCGTCTCTTTTGCAGCATCAAGAACACGACCGAGTGCAAGATCGGTTGCTGCAACGGACAAAAGCGCTGAGGCGAACTCACCCGTGTGACCAACCATGTCTCCGTTGGCGAAGTTTATACGTCCAATCCGAAAACTTCCACGACGCATCTCTTCAATCGTACGATCGGCAATCTCTGCTGATTTCATCCAAGGGCGCTCAGAAAATGAATGAAGATCAGACGGAATCTCCACATAATTTTCAAGTTCTTCGCTAAATTTTCCACTTCTGTTGCCATTCCAAAAATATGTAACGTGTCCAAATTTCTGAGTTTCACTGCATGCAAACTGTCGAATACCGGAAGCAGAAAGAAGTTCCGTCAGAGTGCGGTCGATTTGAGGCGGTTCAACCAGATAGGTTTCAGGTAACTTGAGAGCCCCGTCGTACTGCATCATTCCGGCAAAGCAAATTTTTGGGAAGCGCTTTCTTGGAAAGCAGTTAAACGTCGTTTCAGTCAAGGCCCGAGTGAGCTGAATAGCCCTGTCTCCACGAAAATTGAAAAGAACAAAACTGTCTCCATCGGACACTGGACCAATTGCCTGACCATCGTGCTCAACAACAAAGGCAGGCAGGTTTTGGTCAGTTTTAAAGCCTTCGCTTCTGAACGTCTGTAAAGCGAGTTGGGCGCTTGCAAATCTTCTAGCCTCGCCTAGCACATGCGCAGCATATCCGCGTTCAACAATGCTCCAATCACTTTCATATCTGTCCATGGTCACATACATTCGACCACCACCACTTGCGATTTGGCAGTCAAACTCTGGTGTGCTGACTTGATTCAAAAATACGCTGAGCTTTTCGAGATAAAGTTCACCCGTATCTGGTCCGACGTCGCGGCCATCGAGCAACACGTGCAGTCGAACCTTTTTCACGCCTGCCTTTTTGGATGCCGAAACAAGCTCAAAAAGATGATCAATGTGACTATGAACGTTTCCGTCAGATAGAAGGCCGCAGAAATGAAGAGTGTTTACCCCTGCAGTGAGCTCCTTACGGACAACAGTTTTCTTCCAACCACTCCCATCAAAAAGCTTTCCACTTTCGATGGCAGAGTTGACCAGCTTAGCTCCTTGAGCAAAAACGCGACCAGCACCCAACGCGTTATGACCCACCTCGCTATTTCCCATATCATCTGCAGAGGGCAATCCGACACTCGGCCCATGTGCCAGCAAAGTTCTTGAAAGTGACGACTGCATCAATTCTGTCAGTCTTGGTGTATAAGCAGCTGCCACTGCATCACCACTTCCAAACGCCTGACCTGGGAGGACGGCAGAATTTTTCAAGATAAAAGGCGTAATATGATCGCCTGCTGACTTCCAGCCAACGCCATCCAATACTACGATTAGGACTTTGTGATCAGCTCGCGTGTTCGGTATAGATGATAGGATATGTGGAGAAGTGTTCGCAGCCATTTTTTAATTTCTTTCTCTGGAACGGGGCTAAAATGCTCAAAAACGAGACTACTTTGACACTGCATGTAGCACGATGCAATGTGCGATATCCGGCTTTTCCTGGAATGCATATTATTTTAGCCTTTGTGCTACTTCTTCTGTCATTTCAGCAGGCACTTGCGCTCAACGATCCTTTCACAGAGCCCCTAGATTCTTTAAATAAGTTGAAACCAGAGAATGTAGTGCAGTTCCGGCTGATTGAGCTGAATATCCAATCAGGGAAGCCATCGGCAATTATTGAGCTGGATACACGTAAGGGATTCAAGGTCTACGAAAAGGGGCTAGAGTTCTCATATACAAGCGATGCAACACTGAACACACCTGTTCCACTTAATTTCTCAGCAAATCCTGTAGCGCGGGTTGTACAAGATCCCTTCTACAACGAACCGCGAGGTGTTTATGACAAGGGTGTGCGCTACAACGTAGGCGCAGACTTCGCCCTCGACGAGACTGGCTACTTCCGAATTCGATTCGAAGCATGCTCGGTCAACACATGTTTGTTGCCGACGCACTTTGTTTTGCGGGCGCGACCGGGCTCAACCTCAGAACCAGCACCCAAAAACAGCGACAATCTTGGATTCCAGCCCTCCATTTCAGAAGTGAAAGCTTCTGAATCAAGCAACACTTCTCAGACTAGCATTCCATCCAACAGCCCCACTGTTCAACCGACGGGGCAAAAACAATCCGAAAATTTAGACGTCCCCCTCTCTCTCACAGACTCCATCACACTCAAAGTTCAACAAGCTCTGGGGCTCAAAAGCTGGCTCCTATTTCCGGCCCTCTTTCTCGCTGGTCTCCTGATGAATCTGACACCGTGCATTTATCCTATGATTCCGATCACTCTCAACGTATTGGGACATGCGCGATTTTCCTCGACGGAAAAGACAGACAATGAACCCCACCCACTCGTTCCTGCAATTGTTTATGTGGCTGGAATTGTCCTCTCATATGCGATGATGGGTGTCGTTGCCGGGATGACTGGCTCGCTTTTTGGTAGCTTGTTGCAAAGCAGACTTGTCAACTTCATTCTCGCTGCACTGATGTTCACTCTCGGTTTAACGATGCTAGGTACCATTGATGTTTCTCGCATCCAAAGTTTGGGAAATAAAATTCCACTATCAAAACAATCACCGCGCGTGGCCGTGTTTACAATGGGCGCTGTGTCTGGTCTTGTAGCTGCGCCGTGTACAGGCCCAGTCTTGAGCCTTTTGCTAGTTCTT
Source organism: Pseudomonadota bacterium (assembly GCA_041164285.1). GTDB lineage: Bacteria > Bdellovibrionota_B > Oligoflexia > Silvanigrellales > Silvanigrellaceae > RFOM01. Next base: position 8,087 of record JBEAPS010000393.1, on the reverse strand, counting down.
ATTGGCCAAACAAAAGATCCTGCATTTGGCTTTACCCTTATGAGTGTTTTTGCGGCGGGATTCGGAGCCCCATATTTGCTACTTGGAATGGTTTCCCAGCGCCTCAAACGGCTCCCAAAGGCAGGCAAGTTAATGTTGGTCGTGAAAAACGTTTTTGCGGCATTGATGTTTGCACTGTGTCTTTATTACTTAAAGATATTCATAGGAGATGAGCGTGCATTTACGTTGCTTTACTCGCGCCCTTCACCCGCTGGATTAGTGGCAATTTCCGCTGTCACCGTTGCATTTTTCATATGGCAGATTCGAAAGCCTGAAAAAATCATTGCTCAATATGGAACTCAAATTGGCCTAACAATGCTGGCCCTTTGGATGACGCTAGAGACTATCAATGGTTTTGTTAAAAACGAGCCGATTCAAATTGGACTTATGACCCGCGCAGAGGAATCGGGTTCGTCACCTGCACCAGCTCCATTGGAACAAAGAAAAGGACTGCAGTGGGAGAAAAACTTGGAGAATGCCATCAAGACTGCGCGCCTAGAAAATAAAGGCATACTCATTGATGCTTGGGCACAGTGGTGCACAGCCTGTCTCCAAATGGATGCCGACGTTTGGGTCGATCCAAAAGTTACTGAGTTTGTGGGTAAACATTTTGTGCCGGTCAAAGTGGACTTCACAGAATCGAACCCACAGTCAGATAAGCTCGCAGAGGACTGGGACTTGGCCGGACTACCTGCCGTTGGGCTCTATCCTGCGGGCTCAGATTTTAAAGGAATTCCCCCTCTACTTTACCGTGAGGCAGTCACAACGCCGAAACTCATGCAGGGTATACAGAAACTCCTCAATCCGACTGACCGGAATTGAGGAGTTCACTCTTTTATTTCAATGTACAAAAGAACGAATCGTGAGTTCAGCTCACATTTGTGCCGCTGCAGGCATGTAATCATGCTGGTCGCGAGCCATACCGCTTCCATCACGAGAAGTTGCAACGTAGCGGTTTACAATATTGAGTGTGTAAACGAGAAGAGTTGCCTTGAAGTTGCGCCAGTTGGAGTCATCCAGACACATCAACAATTCATCGTCAAAGTACATATCTGTGTGAGTGAGTATGGCTTCGATAGCTGAAAAAACCTGCTCAAAATTACCAGCAGTTGCTAGGTCATTTAAGTCTTCCTTACTACGAATGGCGTTTGCCAAACGAGCAGAGTTGGTTCTGATGAGTTGAACGGTAGAACTGTTGAGAATCATAATGGGCCCCCAAGAAACATAGAGTCTGCAAACAAACACTGTCTAGCGAGTGTATGACCCAACCGATCAGCCGGGCAAGGTGCTCTGCCTGTCAATTCTCCAACGACCACCGCGAAGCCCAACCCAAAGAGCTGTTCCAAGCAGAACTGCTCCAATCCAACCCCCGAGGAGCTGCAAAGGTAACCTACTGGGCGTCACCCCTAAGATCTCGAAACTCAAAAAGGGCTGCTTCTGCTCATCAGAGCGTGAGACAATTTGAACCTTGCGAGGTGGTCGACTGGGATCCATTTGCAGCGTTCGCTCTTGAAGCTTAACTCCGGAAGCAACAGAGCCAATCCGAGGCGGCCAAATGTTCACACCACCAAGCACGGAACCCAAAAGCGAGTGCAGTGCCCCCTCTGGAGTGAAAAGAACGAGCACTTGTTCACCTGGAAGCTGACCAATTGCATCGTTTTGCCAGCGCACTTTACCACTGAAGGCACTGAGCTTGAACTCACTCGAAAGTTCAACAAGTAAGCTCTGAGAGCCTTTGGGAATTCTGAATGCAGGTGTCCCCTGCCAACTTATGAATTCAAGGCTTTGTTGCATCGCCTCTGGTCGGATGGATACCAGCTGCCAATCATAGACTTTCTCAGGCAAAGGCAGAACGACAGTGAACTCTTCTGACTCCGCAGAAGGGACAACAAATGAACTCATGTGATGACCTATGACGTGCCCCTGAGCCGGAGCTACCATATATCGGTTCATTTGGGGCGCATACACTCCTGGCTCGAGCACAGCCAATGGAGGTGGTGCGGACGCTCTGGCATCGGTTGGCTGTGCAAAAGCAGCTGCACTCAGCAAACAAGAAAAGACGACAGTCAACAGACCGAGCAAAAGAGAAAAATCGAGATTTATCCGCCCCGAGTCACCTCTGTTGCGCTTCGGCTGAGTTATCTCAGGAAGATAAGGCAGCTCCGCTCTACGGAGCCTCAGACAAACAGACACCAATAAACCAAAACACTCGTCATCAGACAGTGTGCTGAGCTTGGTGTCTTCTGACGCGCCACTCGTGAGCCGAGTCATGAGCCTGTCACGAAACGTAATGACCCGAGCCAACTCGCCCTCGTCGCTAAAACCTTTGTAGCTTGCAGAAAACATTTCAAAGTTCTGAGCCGAAAGCAACGGAGTAAGGACAAACCACAACACGAGCAACGACATCACCACAGCCAACAAAAGAGTGAGGATCATGCCAGCCCCCCATCTTGTTTGAGGCTTTGAATATGAGCCCTGAGCTCTTTCTCCATTTCATTCCGGTCCTCATCTTCACGCCGACGCGACGACCTAATCGCATAAACCAACCAAACAGGTCCCAAGACCAAGCCGAGCGCAGGTAGCGCCCAAACAGTTTTCCCAAAGGAACTATCTTTGTCAGGCTGCCGCAGAATCCAATCTCCATAACGCTGGCGAAAAAACGAGAGTATTTCTGACTTATTCTTACCTTCATTGACCTGCCGTTCGATTTCTTTGCGCATAGCAACAGATTGTGGCGTTTCACTTTCAAGAATACTCACGCCCTGACACGTTGGACATCTCAATTCATTGCCAATATCGAGGAGCTCCTGAGAGTAGAGTAGTCTTGACTTGCCAGTTTCTTCAGCAGCAAATGCGACTCCTGAAAAACCAAAGACCAGTAAAAGCAAAGCTCCAGTAACAACGGCTCCGCTTTGCAACCGCTGCGACAAACGAGAAGGCAATCCAGTTAAATCATAAAGATCATCTTCCGCAGTCGCAGATTCGAGCAACAAACCATTCGGCGAAACTTCAAGAGTTCGCTTTTTCACTCTGTGTGTCAGGCCAACAATCGCACCCAGAACCATGATCACTAAACTCGTCCAAACAAACTTAACGGTAGGATTTATATGCATCTTCAGTGAAACTTGATTGGTGTTCCCATCAAAAGTGGCGAGAACGAGATACAGGTCATGCCAGAATGTAGAGTAGATTCCGATTTCGTTTAGCCACTCATCCTTGTTTGTATATTTGCTGCGAATAGGGTTGACCTCAGTCAAGTGACCTTGACGGTCCCGCGCCTCAATGACTGCTGTCGCAAAAGTTGCATTGTATTCTTTAGAAAATCGCATGCCGCGATTGGTTAAGGTGTATCCATAGAATTCAGTCGACTCATTGTGCCGCAACACAGTTTCAGCCTGAATGCCACGATAGCCTCCAAGAAAACCAGCCACAGCAACGAGAAAACCCAAATGTACTATCCATGAACCTAAATAAGGGCGATTGTATTTGAGTAACAGAGAGCCATTCCAACGCAAGTTTTTCAGTCGGAAAACGAGGTCCATAATCATAACGAACCCAGTCCAAAGGATTAACCCAAAGCCGATAGCAGATCTCAGGTCCAGACCTTTATGGACTGTTAAAGCAACAGTAAGAACTGCAGACCAAAGCGCTGGATAGAGCAGACCTGTAACAGGATCTTCAATTTTGCCACTTTTCCAGCGCATCAAGTTACCGACGCCTAGAATAGCGACCAATCCCACACCTATCCAAGGTGTGAACGCATTGAAGAAGGGCTGTTGGACAGAAATTTTAACCCCGCGCACAGCCTCTACAATCAAAGGTAATAAGGTCCCTACGCAAACCAACGCGAGCAAAAATAGCAAGAAAAAATTTGTGAACAGCAAAGCGCTTTCCTTCGACACTGTCCACGTTTGCGCTTGGGCAGCGCCTTGGAGAAGGTTTCCTCGGGTTGTCACAAGTACAAGCAGAACAGCCGTCCAGAGAACCACATACGTGAGATATGCTGGTCCAATATTACTCTCAGCGAATGAGTGGACGCTGCTGATGACGCCAGAACGGGTAATGAAGGTTCCAAGAAATGTTAAAATGAACGCAAGACCTGCAAGAAAACACGCAAGCCTCGGAAGGCGGTTCGTTTTATCGAGAATCAACAAAGTGTGCAACATCGAGGTCGCTGCCAACCATGGCATGAACGAACTGTTTTCGACAGGGTCCCATGCCCAGTAACCTGCCCAACCAAGCTCAACGTACGCCCACTTACCACCCAAAAATATTCCTACCGAGAGAATAGCCCAGCCAGCCAATGTCCAGCGCCTCACGCTCACAAGCCAATCAGTAGTGAAGGAGCCCCTGAGAAGTGCTGCTACAGCGTATCCAAATGGGACAATCAAGGAGCAATAGCCAACAAACAAGCTTGGCGGATGCGCCGCCATATAAGGGTTCTGCAGCAACGCATTCATTCCCTGACCAACCTCTTGCACGGGAAACATACGTGTGAGCGGCGCGGAAGCCCATACCAAGAGTAGCGTCATGAAAGTGAGACTCACTCCATAACAGACAAGCAGTCCAGGGAGGAGCGGTGCGTTCTTCTCGCGCATTGTCAGCAAGGAAATGGTCACAACAATGGACATAATCATCGTCCAGAGCAGATGACTGCCCTCTAGAGAACTCCAAAAAGCAGTTAAAAGATAAATGGGCGGCATATCTGCAGCTGAGTTTCTAAAAACATAATCTATCGAAAAGTCATGCGTGAGGAGTGCGGTCCATAGCACTCCTGCGGCGAGGAGCACACACGCATTCAGAGCAATAAGCGCATTTCGCCCACTCTGAATAATTCCAGACTGCGGTTTGTAAAATGCGAGAGCACCCATAACTGTCGCATAGAGCGCTAAACAAAAGGCAAGCAATAAGGCAAAAAAACCAATTTCAACCATGGATATGTTTCCTCACCACTTCACAACCGGAGGGAGTGAAGCAAAAATAGCTTCTGTGTTTCCACCAGACATTAGACCGAATCGAGTACCGCGATCATGCACTAAATTGAACTCCGCATATCGTGCACGCCAATAAAGCTGTTGTTCCTTGAGTGACTCGTTAAAAGGGGTTGCAACACGCCGCGCTAAAATTCGTCCGTAGGCGTGAGCAAAACCTTGCCCTATGTTGAGCAGCAGTCCAAGATCATCCTCCCTTTCAACCTTCAGATAATCAAAAAATACTCCGCCCACTCCACGAATTTCGTTACGATGCGGAATAAAAAAGTACTCGTCACACCATTGTTTGAATCTTGTATAATCGCCAAGCCTATGTTGATCGCAGGCAGCTTTAAAAGCATTATGGAACTCGTCGTTGTCTTGAGTGTATTTCAGCATTGGTGTCAGATCGCCACCACCGCCAATCCAAAAAATACTCTTTTCACCATGACCGACTTTAAGCATCCTGATGTTCATATGTGCGATGGGTGCCTCAGGATTGAAAGGGTGGCCAATCAGCGACACTCCCGCTGCGATATAGGGCTGTCCAGAATACTCTTTCTCAATCGACGGATACGATGGCCCCCAAACGACACTCATATTTACAGCGGCTTTTTCGAGAACAGAGCCACGAATCACGCTCATGACACCACCACCTTGGGGTTGACCTTGCTCTTCGGCCTTTCTCCATGGCTTTATCGTCCACGAGCCGTTAGGATCAATCGTCTCAAACATGGCTCTATTAAGGTTTCTCACAAATCCCAGTAGTTCGAGTTGTTGAACGTCAATCCGCCCCGCGTTTATGGCAGGAGCGGCTATCTCCAAAATGGGATCAGAGCTATCCAACTGGGAGTGTGTGAAGCTTGATAAGGCTTGAGTCGGACGAGCTGCGAAAAACTCGTCGCAACGTACATTCGCTTTCTCAGCGTCTCGCAATGACCTTAAGAACTCTGGTGAACCCATGACTCCTCCCATCCTCATGGGGCAGAGTTTAGATGGTTCGGGAGTAAATTGCCATAAATCGGAAGTATTTGCGCCAACATTGGCATCATTCAAAAAAAGCGAACCTCACCTTCTGAATTTTGACGATGCTGAAAGCGCGCATTGTCAAAAGAAAACATCCTTGGTGGTCTGTAGGCCATGCCACGCGGTCGATGCGGCGACTCGTTGAGTATACCAAGCGCTTCGATCTTTTTTCTAAAATTCCGAACATCCATTGTCCTGCTTAGGATTGCCTCAAATACACGCTGTAACTCACTCAGCGAAAAATCATGCGACAAAAACTCAAACGCAACGCTGTCGAATCGTGCTTTTCCTCGAAGCTCCTGCAATGCAGCGTGTGCTAAGCTCCCAGAGTGAGCCTCAAGTAAATCTAGCTGCTCTTCGGCTTCCAAAAAACGATACATAGGAAAAGAACCTGTTGCGACAAATTCGAAATCATTCGGAGATGCAATTGTGAAATAACAGATCTCAATGGTTCTCTCAGTAGCTAGATGCTGTTCAGAAGTGCTCTCAAATGCACCAACCTGAAAAAATCGTCCCAGGTCTAGAGGCAGCCGAGAACTGATCACTTGACGAGCTAAACTCGATAGGTCGTCCGTGTCAGAATATTCTAAGCTCGGCAGCGCGTAGGACTCGCGCTCATCACTACTTTTCACTGCAAGTACGCGAATTTTCGCACCATCAAAAGAAAACACAACAGTGGTAATTCTGAGGTTGGGGCGTGCTGGAAATTTATGATCTCGAACAGTTCTACTCGCGGACGGCACTACATCAGTTCTTGTTTCCATGGTTCAACCTCACATCCAATCTGCATTATGGAATGGGCTTAGTGCCAGGAAGAGCCAAAACTGATTGTATTGAAAACGAATCTCAAAGGAGATTCAATTGCTCGCCTTTACAAGATCGAAATAAGCGGCGTGCATCTTTAGCGAGCCGCACAAATTCCCCAAGCCCTTTTCACGGCAAGATGCTTCAAAATCGAGCCCAAACGGTCCAAGTAACATTGCGCCCTCAGCGCAGACTGAATGTCGCTCGCTCCAAGTCGAGCCAACTGGACAGAACCCTTCACCACGAAGTTCTAGATAGAGAGCGACCTCATATACAGGATCATGACAGCCATTGCGTCCAGAATTCAAACACCGATTCATCATTTCCGCAGTTACCGGCTCAATGGCTCTGCTGTTCTCTTCACACAATTGCACTGCTCCGTAGTTTTTCAGTTTTCCAAAGTTACAACGTGAGGAGCCAACAGAATTTACAGGCGCACCCGTCGCTGCTCCAGGTGATCCTGAAATCGGTTCGGAGTCCCCCGTCTGAGAGGTCGGCGTCGGAGTTACCGGCGGAATTGGCTGCGTAAGAACAGGCGCTAAAGGGCCAGTTCCTGAGTCCGGTTGTGGCTGAGTATCAGGAGACGATGTTGGTTCCGGCTCTGGAGTCATCACGGGGGACGGCGTCGGCGTCGGCGTCAGCGACGGAACAGGTGCCCCATCGTTCGCACGAACCGACCGCTCGTAAAGACTTTCAATGCTACCATAGTAACCTCTGAAGTCTGCTCTCTCCTGAGTCCAGAGAAAATCCGGACGTTCTTCGGAAATCCATGCTCCACCCACAACTCTGTCATAGCTATCAAGCTCAACAGTGTACAAATATGCAATACGCTCAGAGGCAACATCTCGGCTGTCGCCGATACGGTTCACATTTGGGACATCAAGCTCAACAATAAATTCAACTACAGTTTCTATAACAACTTCTGAAGCAGCTGTGATAGCAGCACCGACCGAAGGCGGCCGACGCGTGATTTCGCGCGATGAGTAACCATAAATAGGAAAATTCCAAACCTCGGAGCCACGCGACAGGTCCGCAATGATCTGCTGACCATTTCTGCCAATAAGATTCGAGAGGATCAGATGAAAAGATCCAGGGTTTGTGTCTCGGCACGATGCTGAGTTTCGCATGTGTGGCTGACTCGTAAGGTCAACATCACAACGCTGCCCAAGTGCGCGAACGTAAGGCTGGTAAATCACTCCTTGTGCATAAGCCAAGAGCGCCTTTATGTCGCCGCTTGAAAACGGTAGC
>JBEAPS010000392.1:0-4022 GCA_041164285.1 Pseudomonadota bacterium | reverse complement strand
ACTGGAGGATTTTCGATGAGCTGTCGCACAAGTGCCAGTGGGTTTTCGGGCGGCTTCTCTTCGGTTTTCGTTTTGGGCAAACGAAGTTTCAGAGAAATTTTTGGGCTCTCCATCTCAACCGAGGAGACTTGAAGCTTTCTTCTGAGTAACCCCAAAAGTGAAAAGCGAAGCGACAGCGACTCTACCGCAAGAAGGGCAGTTCCGATTTCTGGATTTTCCCAGCTTGCTTCAAACTTTCTCAGAGATACTCGCCCAAGCAAATCAATCGACAGATCACCAACCCGTGAGTCAATGCTAAAGTCCTCTTTGAGAACCTGTTGGATGGGCGGCAGAATGCGGCTCATTACCACAGGACTACGCAGTGCAGCGCTCAAGGCAATAAGCACCACTACAAATGAAATGATCAATCCGAGCCCTATTTTTAAATAGGTTCGCCTTTGCACCTCCGCCACTGTGCTCTCCTCCGCAAGTTCTGCACCCACACATGTTATCCAAGCGTAAAGTAGAAGCCTGAGTCATCTGGCTGACATGGTATCGTTTCAGCTTGTTCATTCTGCCCTGGGTTCACTTTTTGTGTTAGAACACATGCCTCATGCACTGGAGGTCAAAAATGCAACGGAGAGACACCCTGAAATTATTTGTAGGTTCCACAGCCGGAATTCTAGTAGCCCAAAGCGCATTGGCTTCTTCAAAGGAGAAAGACAAGTCAAAGCATGACAAACATCATGCTCATAAGTCGAAGCATTCCGGAAAGACTGACTCACAAGGCAAGGTGAGCTTCGGCGACCTCAATCACTCGGCAGCCCACTGTAACCACGTGGCACAAATGTGTGCCGGTCACTGCATTGTGCTTATCAATGAAGGGCAAAAGGCCATGGTTGAGTGCTTGCAAACAACTCTGGAAGCTCAGGCCATGGCCACGGCTTTGAGTCAGCTCGCAGCATTGCGCTCTCCTTTGGCCAAAACGCAAGCTTCGGCTTGCATCGAGGCAATGGACAGATGCATGAAGGCCTGTGAGCCCCACGTTGGCCACCATGCCGAATGCAAAGAGTGCTTTGAAGCTTGTAAGGCCTGCAAGGAAACCTGCATCTCTTACATTGGCTGAGCAGTGGAAAAGACAGGCAGTCGTTCGGGTTTGACAGGGAAACGGGTGCCGGCCTGCTGCAACATATAAATGCTAGAATATAGGGTGTGACCTTTTTGGAAAAACACTCGCATGAACAGGTTGAATCCGAGGCGACTTCATAAGATCATTCGAACGAAGCTCGCCGAAACCTACAAAACCGACTGGAAATGGCTTGCACCCGCGCTTGCGAATGATTCTTTGTCTTTCGCTCGCCGGCACGACATTCTAAGTGATTCGCGTGCCCTATCCTACACTTTCATTCTCTCCCTGGTACCACTTCTCGCCATTGCATTCACTTTTTTTAAACTTTTTGGCGGTCTCACTCACTTTCTCGAAGGAACTCTCAAACCCATCATCCTAAAAAATTTTCCAGAGTCAGTCGCGCAGCAGCTCAACGCGATTATGGACTCATTTGTTGGAAATCTTCAGACGGGCACATTGGGTATCGTTTCATTCGCCACACTTCTGGCAACGGTTCTTATGCTCATGATGAACATTGAGGCGAGTTTCAACCGCATATTCGAAACAAAAACGATCCGCTCGCTGCCACGCCGTATCGGAAATTACTGGATCATGCTCTCAGCAACTCCGCTGGTGATTGTTCTCAGTTCCGCAAAATCATCGGAAATTCTCAGCTTGTTTGATTCCAATTCGGGAGTTCTCGCCAATTTTGGTGTTCTTCAGTTTCTAAGAGTACTTATTGGCCACTTTGTGCAAATTCTGGGTTTTGCGACTTTATTCTTCGTTCTTCCAGCAAAAATACCAAGAGTGACCTCGGCATTTACTGGCGCGGTCGTCACACACCTAGCCTTTCAGCTTCTTGCTACAATCAACGTTCAGTACGTTTCGTTTGTTTTTTCAAGCAGTGCAAATCATCAGCTCTATGGTAGTTTCCCACTTTTAGTGCTGGTGTTTTTCATTTGGGTTCGTCTTGTTTGGCTCGCCGTGCTTTATGGGGCCTGCCTGTGTGCTGCAGTTGAAAAATATTTCGAAAACAAGCCAACTGCTCGACAGCGTGCACCGTGGGAGCACCCTGCCGAGACCATTCTCAACTGTATCCGGCTACTCGAATTTCATATTGACGCCTTCAATCGACAAGCAAATCCTGTGATTCCAACTGACGCAGCTTATGCATTGAATATTACTGGAAAAGAGTTAGAAATTCATTACGAGCGACTGAGCCAAAAAGGATTCCTTACGGCCTTCACTCACGATGACAAGGAGTGCTTCTTGCCGACAATCAAAGCACTTAACTGCCATTCATCACCCGGTGCGTTGCTCTCAGAACTACTCGATATTCCTGTAGACCGGTTTCCTGAGCCGTCCGCGGGAGTCCAGCAAGGTCAACTTGTTCATACAGCTGAAAGGATTCTCGTGAGCTTGGGCAAACCCTAGTCAAGTTCCCGACGCTCTGACCCGATACACTCTCCGGACGCTGGAGACGTGTTCTTAGGGTGGATGGGGAGAGTCGAAATGGTTTCTAGGAGTGGTGTTCGCAAGTGCCTGCTCGCAGGGCTACTTTCTGGCCTACTGATCGGCTGTGGAACGAAACGCTCGAACAAATTCAGTGGTTCCTGCTCATCGCTCAATGCTGTCGGCGACTTGGGTTCAGCCGCACCCAAAACAGTGAGAATGGACAAGGGCGAAAAATACGATCCCAGCTCCGTGATACTTCACTTCAAAGCACATAGTGAAAAAATCTCAATTGAATCGCGCTGTAACGCCCGTCTCATGCACACCCTTTCGGTAAATAATGTAGCAGCTCCGGTCGACTTCAGTGCTGTCACTTTTCAACTTTCTGCTGCCAATCAAAATGCACTCGAATTGCATACGTCCGCTCACTGTTTCTTCCGCGTCTGGGATCCGCGCGACGTAAAGCAGTTGGATAACAATCATGAACTTGCGGCAGCTGATGTTAAAAAAATTCTGAGCGATGATGCAGAACGCTACTATCTGTACAAATCACTTCTCGCAAGTCCCCAGAAGCTATATGCATTTTCGGCGAGTGGTGAGCCCATTGAGTTTGAGTACAAACTCAAAAACGCAACCGGAATTTATGCACAGTTTTTTGAACAGATTGAGGGACTCAATGAATCATCCAAGAAATCAGCTCAAGAATACGTCGGTCGTGAATTTAGCAAGACCTCATTCATGCTTGATGAACTTGCACTCGATGTGTGTAGCGCAGACGAAAAGCTGCTCAAACGCGCAGAGCCGGCGTTCAGGGCAATGTGCACATCGGATGCTACCATTGCACAACAAATAAAATTCCTCAAAGATGACAGGTTTTCGGTTGACTTTCTCAGGCGTAAGTCAATTCACAACGGAAAACATAAGGCCTGCATTTCTCAAAGCGACCTAGTGGTGGCCCCCATCGTCCTGACCGGTTTGTTGACAGCAAAGCACGCAGAACTCATAAATGCGATTCACAGCCAACAGAACGAAAAGATGGTGCAATTCAAATCAAAATTAACGATGAGCACCGACCTCAACCCTCCCGCTGATTCTGGAACCAAAAGGGACCGCTTCGTGAGCGAATTCTACAGAGGAACTCCTCCAAGCTCAATGGGTAGCACTTGCGCGTGGAACAGCAGCTATCCTGCTATATCCATGTCTCATCCAACATTTCTTAAGGTTGGAGAGATGATGGATGAATGGAAACCTATCAGCGAGGAGTTGGTGAGGGAAGGAATGCAGCAAGTAAAAAAACATATTCCAGAAACTTGCTCCGTACACGGATTGCTTGATCTCGACCTCACCCCTTACGTGAGCGAGTTACAGAAAAGTTTAAAGGAAGAAGCCTGTGAAATGAGAGGACGCTCATTCAACAGAAAAGCCAGCGGAGGCGCAGGCGAATGCCAATCTCTTCGGACAATAGAGAGCGACGCCGACGCTG
>JBEAPS010000391.1:0-3109 GCA_041164285.1 Pseudomonadota bacterium | reverse complement strand
AAAGTATATTTTTTTTTGCTCCATAATTTGTGGATGTTGGTTTGTTAGTTTCCGGCAATCTCGTGTGGACTTTGGGATAGATCAATTTTTTTGCTAAGGTAATTTCTCCTCGGAGCGCTTTTTTTTTGAAGCCTTCTTCTTTTGAATTTCTAAGATGCTGACACGTCCCTAAAAATAAAAAACGCAGCCGCGACGAGGCACACGGAGGCGTAGATGAAGTTTTTTGTCAGCGGTACCTTCATGTAGACGATGCAGAATCCTGCAAAAACGGTCATGGTGATGATTTCTTGTATGACCTTGAGCTGGGGCAATGAAAAATATTGTGCTCCAAGCCTGTTGCCGGGAACTTGGAAACAATATTCAAAAAAGGCAATGCCCCAACTCACGACGATCACCCATACGAGAGATTTATCGCCCATAGTTTTGAGATGGCCGTACCAAGCAAAAGTCATGAAGATGTTAGATATCACAAGCAGCAGGATCGGGGTATGTATGAAGTGCTCCTGTTTGTGGCAAACTCGTTTTCAACTGGCGAAAAATTCTATGCTCGAATAGCTTGGTTGAGAAGTTTGTCTGGTTCTTTTTTTTGCAGGACATCGTTGTGTACTTTAAATTTTTGACTCTCCTGAGTCTGCCCTTTTTGACTCAAGCTGTTTTCGCAGAGGAGACCACAGCTCAAACTGAGGCGTTTGTTCGTCAGGCTGCTGTGGTTCACAAACCAACAAAGCTGGCGCATGCAGTGCCCCGTTTGATTGTGTTGCTCGTTGTTGATCAAATGCGATCTGATCAGCTGTCGCGTTTTCAGAAAGCGATGCAGAAAACCGCAGAAGGAAAGAGAAGGGGACTCCTTGAGTTACGTGATCGTGGTGTCGATTTTCAAGAGGCAACTGTTGCGAGTGCGCCGTCGGTGACGGCAGCGGGTCATGCGTCACTGTGCACAGGCTCTGCGCCCCGCACACATGGTATTGTTGGAAATTCGCTGTTTGATCGTGATTTGGGCAGAGAGGTTTCTGCGGCGCTCGATGAATCAACGCCGCTTGTCTATTCGCAGGGTGTGTTGATGCAGGATGCCCTCGTACGCGCGCCCAGCGCAGGTGCGAGTCCTCAGCGCATGCTGAGCAAAAGCTTCGATCAGCTTCTGCGCGAGGTCTCTGATGGAAAAAGCCGCGGGCTTTCAGTTTCCATCAAGGATCGCGGCGCAATTTTCTGCGCCGGAAAGCAGAGCGCTGCCTACTGGTACGATTCTAAATCAGGCAGCATGGTGACGAGCACGTTCTACGCTTCTCAGATGCCTGACTGGGTGAATAGTTTCAATGCGTCGCAACGTTCGAGGAAAGCCGAACCATGGGCTTCCCTCCTTACGGTTGAGCAAATGAAAGAGCTCCTTCCCTCCAAGAAACTCAAGGAGGCGTTTGATGTCAGAGCAGAAGGCTCACAGTGGTTTGGCTCTGGATTCCCATATTCTCTCAAGAAAAATGGCGAAGCTGCGGTCGTGTCGCATCACAAATTCCAGTACTCCCCGCAAGCCAGTGATCTACTGGTCGACTTTGCGCTCGAGGGGATAAAGAATCTTCGTTTAGGCTGTCGAGATCGCATCCCTCAATCAAAATGCGATTCTCCTTTATTGCCCGACGTTTTGACCATCAGTTTTTCAACGACTGACTTGGTTGGTCATGCATTTGGTCCCGATAGCCCTGAGCTTATGGATATCTTTCTCAATCTCAATAAAAGTGTGTCGCGCCTTATGAAGGAACTCGACTCCAAATTCAAACGAGACGAAGTTCTCTACATTGTGTCTGCCGACCATGGCGTTCAATCGGCTCCTGAGGTCTTGGCTCGAGCAGGGCGAACGGGGGGCAGATTCAACCCAAGCGAATCGGTGAAATCACTCGAGGCTCAGTTGGTGAAGATTTGGGGGCAGGGGCCTTGGATCAATGCGATTGTCACCGGTGAAATTCATTTCAACGAAGCGGTCTTTAATAGGAACAAAAAGAAGTTCTCAGAAGCTGTTGAGCTTTTGAACAAGGCCCCCAAGATCATGGGAATTCATAAATTTATCTTGCTGGACCCCAAATTGACCGAAGGACAGAAAACACTGAGTCTTTATCACAAAGGCCTGTACCCCGAAAGGTCCGGTCAAGTCCTTATTCAGTTTAATGAAGGTTGGACACTCGATCCTTGGAATGTTGCCAGTCATGGAACAGCGCATCCAGATGACGTCAGGATTCCCTTAATATTCTCGGGCTGGAGAGTGCGTTCTGGGGTGCGTCTGAAGACCGCTGCGAGTGCCGACGACGCCGTTCCGACCGTTCTTTCTGGATTGGGTTTAAAGCTTCCAAAAAATGTGACTGGGCAGTCGCACGCGCAGGATGTCTTCATTCCTTAATTCATCTTTGCTAGTTGGTGCAGCCACTTTTTTGGGTCAAGCCTGAAGCTCTCTTCGATCTTTCGCCTTGGGTGGTGGTCCCATTGTTCTACAGGTAATGTTTCATCGATTGAGCAATCAACTGTGCATATTAAAAGACGGGCTGAAGGGAATTCTGTTAGCATAGCTGGAGGGGGTGGTTTTTGTGATAAAAGATAACAAAGTTAAGCTTTAGACAGCATTGTTTTTTTAACTAGTCAGTTTTAGGTAGCTTTTAGTTGGCATTCGTCTTGCTGCTCCACTTAGAATGAGTGTTCTCGAGTGGGAGGAGCCCTATGCGTTACTTGTTTGCTAGTTTTGTTCTGTTGGTTACAGGATGTATAGCGGGAGGGGCTGATGACTCAACTGAGGTTTCCTCAAGAAAAGAAGGTTCATATCTGAACTTCAATGGGAAATATGAAGCCGTTTCTCTTACAGGATATACAAAATTTAATAATACAAAACTGCTTATTCAACTAAAGGACAGTGAAATTGATCAGGAAGTAATGCAGCTTTCAGTTGATATTGCTGAAAACGGAGAAGGCAAATTAGAAAGTCAGACAAGATGTAAAGAGGTGCTGACCAGAGTCAATCCTGCAGTCGAGCTTCAAAAAAGACTTTTGATTGAAAGTGGCCTCGTACATGGCGCAAGTTTTACATCAACGTCCGACGATTTGAAAATATGTGAAAGATATTTTAACGAGG